>NZ_JAPZEI010000008.1 GCF_027257905.1 Coraliomargarita parva | reverse complement strand
GCTGTTCCCGCAGCGCCTCCAGCGCTACCTTGCTTTTGAACTCGGATGTGAACTTTCGTCTCTTTTTCATTGGTTGCTTTACTTTAACTCGGTGAAGCAACCTGTCCAACTTTACGGGGCCGGCTCATTCTGAATGTGGTCCGACTCGAGCATTTTTACGTAGATCTGGACAGAGGACGATTGTGCCGTTTGGATGCATCTGGGGTTCCCGCATCCTCTTCCCCTATTTTGGGCCTGCTAGAGGTTCGAGTCTTTATCTATAGGTTTTCTGGTTCCCATTTGATCCGGCGGCAGTGTGGTATCGCTAGTGTTTTCTCTTAAATTATAATGCGAGACATTCGAGCCATCTGCATTGTGAATCTAGCCTACGCTGTATCCACTGCATGTTCTTTTATTTTGTTTCGATTTGAAACGGCTGCTTTTGGGGGAAATACGGCGCTAGCGAATCTTACGATACAAACTCTATTCGTGAGCCTCTTTATTGCAAAATTTCGGAGAATGAGCTTTGGGTGGAAGCTGTCCTATCTTACGGGAGTAATCGCGAATCTAGTCTTGGTCGCTTTAGGCTTTCTCTTTGTAAAATCCTTTGTTGGATCAGCTTGATCCAGAGGTTGTGGCTTATGAGGGATTTCTCAGCCAGTACCCGCTCGTTGCACAGTTTCGAAGACCGAATACTTGTATTCACCTTGAGTTGATAGCGGCTCAACTGTCAGCTGTAGTTGTGTGGCGATCACTGTGATGGTGCAAACGTACCAATATACATGGAAAAAACGTTAGATTTTGCGGGCGGTACTGTTTCCGCGATTACTCCCATTAAATTGTGTAGATGTGGCCCTTCGCTAATTCTACGATGACACGGTGTGTTGATAGCGACTGTCAGGTAGTGAAAATGCCATCTGGAAGCAGTACCCTGGTGTATTCGCACCAATCCTAACCGCATAAAACGTTAGTAATTCTCTTGTCCAAGTGTCGCGTCAGAGGAGGCTAAGCCTCGATGCCAGCGCTACTGTATCGCTATCCAAAAGGAAAATGTTCCCATCGGGGCATGGGAATAGGGGATAAGCAGCAGCCAGGGCGATCGCGGCTTGATCCAATAGCCCTCAGCGCTAGAGCCAGAACGAAGGGCAAGTTCTGCTTTTTGGGTCTTCGGCTGCCTGAAATCAAGTTCAGCGATCTAATTGGTTAACTTTCGCCCTCAAATCCAATAACTTTCATCGCTCTACTTTACGTAGGCACAATACGCGTCATCCTACTTTAAAGGGACAGACTATAAGAGGGCTGGACATGGGGCGTTATTTTGTGCATGTTTGAGTGATGCGGATGCGTCGATTGAAGGTGAGTGGAAGTGAGGCGGTGTACCACTGTATGACGCGTACGGTGAACGGTGAGAGTTTGTTTGGTGAGGTGGAGAAGGAGGTGCTTCGTAAGATGCTGCACCAGGTGGCTGATTTCTGCGGGGTACAGGTGCTGACTTACTGCATCATGGGCAATCACTTCCATGTGCTGCTGCGAGTGCCGAACCGGCAGTCGGTGGGGGATGCGGAGCTGATGCGGCGGTACCGTGTGCTGTACCCGCGTCCGACGAAGTACCAGGCGGCCTCGGCGGTGGAGATGGCGCGGCAGCTGGCGGCGGGGGGCGAGGAGGCTGAGGCGATCCGTTCGAAGCTGCTGGCGCGGATGGGGGACGTTTCGGAGTACATGAAGACGGTGAAACAGCGGTTCTCTGTGTGGTTCAACCGCCGGCACGGCCGCTACGGGACCTTGTGGTCGGAGCGTTTCAAGAGCGTGCTGGTGGAGGGAAAAGGCAATCCGCTGCAGACGATGGCGGCGTATATCGATTTGAATCCGGTGCGTGCCGGCCTGGTCTCGGATCCGAAGGACTACCGCTTCTGCGGGTATGCCGAGGCGGTGGCCGGTCAGGTGGCTGCGCAGCGGGGCCTGCAGTTTGTCTGGTCGGGCTATGTGCGGGAGGCGGCGGATGCGCTGAGCCAGCACCGGATGCTGCTCTTCGGCAAGGGCAGTGTGCCGGCCAAGGGGGTGTGCATTCCCCGGGAGCAGGCAGTTCAGGTACTGGAACAGGAGCAGGGCAAGCTGCCGAAGACGGCGGTACTGCGCTGCCGGGTGCGCTACTTTACCGACGGGGCGATCCTCGGCTCGCAGGACTTCGTGCAGGGCTTTGCCGGGGCCTGGCAGGCCCAAAAACGCAGGAAATACCCGCCCAAGGCGCTCGCCCTGCAGGGCGCGGACTGGGGCGACCTTGCCGTGATCAATCCGCTACGCAGGCAGGTGTTCAGTTAGACGCTAAGCGTCGACCTCAGGATTTTTCTTTGTCTTTCGTGTTTTCGGAAGCTTCGACCTTGGGTTGAGCCGGTTGTGAGGGTTTCTTCGGCTCATCTTCGGAATCCATGGCATTGCGTACCTCGTCCTCGATCTCTTGGGTGGCTTTCTTGAATTCCTTCACGGACTTGCCCATGGAGCGAAAGAGCTCAGGGAGGCGCTTGGCGCCAAAGAAGAGAAGAACGACCAGGAAGATCAGAAGGATCTCGTAGCCACTCAGATTTTGCAAGAAGGCGAGTGTATTCATTTTTGGTATGATGACTGAGGGTAAGTCCGTCGCGCCAATTTATAATTATTCGCTGACGTCTCGGTAAATTTTAGCCAGTTCCTCGCTCCGGGTGCTGGAAGCAGGGCGGATACGGTTGTTGATTTGCGGGTCACCTTCGAGGATGTCTGCAGTGCGGAGGTGCTCCGCATCGTCAGGAAGCAGCTTGAGCACTGCAGTTTCTTCGCCGGTGCGGTTTGTCGAGATATAGAAGCCGGGAGTCAGGCTCACGCTGTTGCGCAGTGTAACTATGCGTGTTCGGCGGTCCACATGAACAATATATGGATCTCCAGCGCGTAGGATCGTGACTTTGTCTGCAGAGACATCCTGTTGTGCCGTTTCCGAAATCCGGACGCCACTCTGGGAACATGCGCTGAAAACAACGGCGACGAGGCTGAGGAGAAAAATACGAATGGCTGACTTCATTAATTGCTTGGTTGTCCGTCGGGCTTAGGAGCGGTTGGCATTTTCGCGCTTGATGCTATCCATGCCCGGCTTGTCGAGATTGATGTCACCTTCGAAGAAGCCATGAAGCTGACGGATACGGGTGGGGTGGCGCATCTTGCGGAGTGCCTTGGCTTCGATTTGACGGATACGTTCACGGGTGACCTTGAACTGGCGGCCGACCTCTTCAAGTGTGCGCGAATACCCGTCAGCCAAGCCGAAGCGCAGTGAAAGCACCCGCCGCTCGCGTTCCGTCAACGAGTCGAGGACATCGGTGATCTTTTCACGCAGCAGGCTGTAGGCGGTCATGTCGTAAGGATTCTCCGCCCCCTTGTCCTCAATGAAGTCTCCGAAATTGGTGTCGTCCGAATCACCGACGGGGCTCTGGAGGGAGATCGGCTGTTGTGCCATCTTCATGATGGATTGCACGCGCTCGATCGGCAGGTTCATTTCGTCGGCGACTTCTTCGGCGGTGGGTTCATGGCCGAGCTCTTGCAGGAGTTGCTTCTGCACCTGCATGACCTTGTTCAGGGTCTCGATCATGTGAACCGGGATACGAATGGTACGTGCCTGGTCGGCGATCGAACGGGTAATCGCTTGTCGGATCCACCAGGTCGCGTAGGTGGAGAACTTGTAGCCGCGGCGATATTCGAATTTTTCGACGGCCTTCATCAGGCCCATGTTGCCTTCCTGGATCAGGTCGAGGAAGGAGAGGCCGCGGTTGGTGTATTTCTTCGCGATGGAAATGACCAGACGGAGGTTGGCTTCGACCATCTCTGTCTTGGCTTTGTGGGCCTCGCGCATGCCTGTGCGGACTTCCTTGATGATCTCCATGAAGTCTTTGGACTCCATCTTGAACTCAAGCTTGAGCTCTTCGAGGCGTACGTTGATGGCCTCCACATCCACCTTCTTGCGGCGACGCGTGGAAACCTTTTCAGCCGCTTCGAGGTCGTCGTAGATATCACAGATCTCGCGGTAGATCGGATTCAGGTTATTGAGGAAATCCTCAAAGATTTTCAGTTTGAGGCAGTATTTTCTCAGGACCGCCCGAAGCTCGTCCTCGTACTTGCGCATGCGTGTGATCGCGCGCTTGCGGGTCGAGTCGTTGTCGGTTTCGAGGTGGCTGTCCCAAGCGGCGTAAATGCGCTCGCCCAGTTTGTGGGCTTCGTCGAGGAGTTTGGGCAGGCTGTTGAAGTAGGCTTCCCGGCTCTCGATCTTCTTGTCGAGTACGACACGGTCGAAGCGTTCCTCGCGGTTGAGCAACTTCTGGACGATGTTGTTCTGGAACTCGAGCGTCAGGGCGGTGGAGAACAGGGCATCCTGGGCACGCTGCTCGGCCTTCTCGATGCGCTTGGAGATGGCGACTTCTTCTTCCCGGGTCAGCAAGGGCACTTGACCCATCTGCTTGAGGTACATGCGGACGGGATCGTCCAGAATGTCGTTTTGCGAGGTGCGAACCTCTTTCTCCTCGGTTTCTTCCTGACGTGCCTTGAAGGCCTCCACCTCATTCTCGTCGAGAATATCGACTTCCAGATTCTGGAGAATGGAGATGACGTTTTCGATTTCCTCCGGGTTATTGACGCTGTCCGGCAGTCCCTTGTTGATATCCTTGTAGGTGAGGAAACCTTGTTCCTTGGACAGGCGGATGAGGCTGCGGATGCGCTCATTCAGTTTTTCCTGGGCCTTTGCTGACAACTTGCGGCGCCGTTTCTTGGGAGTCGCCTCATCACCGTCTTCCTCACTGCCTGCAATGACAGCTTCTTCCGCGGCAGTCACTTCCAGCGCTTCGTTGCTGGCAGGTGCCTTTTTCTTGCTTGCGGCATTCTTTTTCGTGGTAGCGGTCTTCGTGGAAGTTTTCGTAACGGCGGTTTTCTTTTTGGCGGCGGACATAATTTATGGACGGGTGGACGACTGAGGCTTTAAAGCTGGCTTAGAATTCAATAGGCTGGGGTTTGGCAAGTTCCCGGCGTATGGTGCTGACTTCCCGCATCCATACGAGCTTCTGATCATCGTTTGCGTCAGCATTAGTGACGCGATGTTTCAGGTCTTTTTGCCGGTTGATCAAAAAATTACGGTACAGTAATTCGAGGCATTTGCGAATTTCTGTTTTAGGTTCTTCAACAATTAATTCTTTGGTATGAAGTTCGGCGAGAAGTTGCCTTTCTTCGATGGTTTCGATGATGTTTTCTAGTTGGGAGGTGTCTTCCAGCAGTCCTTCACGGAACTCGGCGAGGATGCGGGAGAGTAGCTGCCCGACCTGTGAATTGGTGTTAATCCATTCGTAATCAATAATTTCGGATACGGATTGCCCGAATTCGGGAAAATGTAAAAGGAGCCAAAGTAGTTCCCATTGCGCTTGTGTCAATAGCGGGTCTTTGGCCTTTAATTGCTGGGTCGGAAGGGGATCGGCGGTTGTCTGGGCTCGTCGGGGTTGGCTGCTTTGCTGGTATTGGTGGTAGTCCCGTTGCGTGGCGGTCAGGTCCACTTGGGCAATTCGGGCGGCGTGTGCCAAATAGTCCTCTCGCGCGACTTCGGAGGGGACGCTCTGGAGCAGTTCAAAGATGCGGCGCAAGGCTCTTGTTTTCTCCTGGGTCGTTGCCTTCTGGCCGGGGGGGAGGACTTCTTCCATGGCCAGTTCGATGGGACCACAGGCCTGAGCCCTCAGCGGTTCGAGTGCTTCGGCTCCTTGCTCTCGGAGCAGATCGTCCGGGTCGGCTTTATCGGGCAGGCGCAGGTAGCGGAACTCCAAGCCAGCCTTAAAGGTGAGGGGGAGGATGCGCAGAGCCGCCTTACGTCCGGCTCGGTCGCCGTCGAGGAGACAATCGATATGGCTGGGTTCGTAGCGTCGCAGGAGGTGGAGTTGTTCTTCGGTGATGGCGGTACCCTGGGGGGCGATCGCAGTATGGAGACCGACAGACCAGCAGCGGATCGCATCCAATTGGCCTTCCACCATGAGAAAGCTATCGTCCTCTTTCAGATGAGTCCGGGCATGGTCCATCCCGAAGAGGATGCGTCCTTTGTGGAAAATCGGGGTTTCCGGGGAATTCACATATTTTGCTTCCCGGGCGGGATCGTCTTCCGGGGTCTGGGGCAATTGGCGTGCGGTGAATGCGACCACCCGGCCCTGGACGTCTCGGATCGGGATCATGAGCCGGCCCCGGAAGCGAGACTTGAACCGGGCGTAGTCACTTTCCCGATCACGGGCAAAGAAGAGGCCGGAGGCATGCATGGCAGCCAGGCTGATCTGCTTCGATTTGCAGTAGAGGGCAAAGGTGCTGACGCCGGCGGGCGCGTAGCCAATCTTTATTTCCTTTGCGGTATCCATCGAGAAGCCACGGCCTTGCTCCCAGTACTCGCGCACGGGCATCGCCTCCTCACTCTGCAGGAATTGCTCGTGAAACCAGGTGGTGGCCAGTTCGTGGAGATCGAAGAGTTGCTTCCGCACGGAGAGTTCTTCTCGGCTGGGGCCTCCCTCTTCGTACTGGAGCTGGATATTGAATTTCTTAGCGAGGAATTCGACAGACTCGATAAATTCGAGGTTTTCGACCTTCATGATGAAGGTGAAGCAGTCGCCACCCTCGCCGGTACTGAAGCATTTGTAGAATCCGCGGTCCGGGTGGACGTAGAACGAAGGGGTTTTTTCCTGGGTGAACGGGCTGAGCCCTTTCCAGGAGCGGCCGGCACGCTTTAGCTGGACGTAGGGGGAGACAACGTCGAGCAGGTTGATCTGGTGCTTGAGCGCTTCAATGGAGCTTTGCGCGATCCGTGGCATCGAGGCTTATTGAGAATGCGATGGCAGCTTTCGGGGCGAATCGCTAGCGCAAGCGGGCGAGTGCGGAGTCGGCTTCCGTGCGCAGCGGGTGGCTTGGAGCCAATTCGATAAAGCGGCTGTAGAATATCCGTGCATTGGCGCTGTCCTGATTGATCCGCTCGTAAGCCCGAGCCAAGGAAAGTGTGATTTCGGGGCTCTGAGGGAAACGATCGTAGGCAGTCTCCAATTCGCTGAGGAAGGTTTTAGGATCCTTCGTTCGCTGAGCGACACGGAGGTAATCCAAGGTATAGGCGACATCGTTGGGCGACAGGCGAATGGCCTCGAGAGCGGTGGTCTCCGCATTCTTGTTTTGCCCTGTCAATACATAGGCCTGGGATAATTTATTCCAGATGTCTGCGCGGGTGTTGGCTTTACCCAAGGCTTGCCAGTACAAGGAAATGGCTTGGCTGTATTCGCGTTCGAAGGTCGCAGTTTCCGCATCGGTAAGAATGTCTTCGAGGGAATCCGGGCTGCTGCCGGCCTGTATGGGGCCCGAGTCCGGGAGGAGTTCGACACTTGGTCGGGCCGGTGTGGCCGGGTCGAGGGCATCGTTGATGGAATTCACCGAATACTCGACGGTCGCGCCATTGGTCTGCTGGTCAAAATTCACCTCAATGCCAAGTTCCGGGTCCGCCGGCTCGATGGCGATGCTCGGATCGTAGGTAATTGTTTTGCCTTCGTCTTCCAGATCCGAGGTGGCAACGGTCTCGACTGCCGGTGCGTTTGCCATGGCTTCCGCATGTTCGAGATCCGCTATGATCTGGGCTTTGCCACCTTCGGTTGCCGTGTTGCTGGTACCGGTCGCAACTGCCTCGCTGGAGGCGGCTGTTTTTTCGGCTTTCGCCTTGGCTGCAGCTACTTCGGCTTCGGCTTTCGCTTTCGCTTTCGCGTCAGCTGCGGCCTTTTTCGCGGCTTCCGTCTTGGCCAGCTCGGTCTTCATCGTTTCCTGCGCCTGGCGCCAGCGTTTCAGTTCCGCGCGGGCATCGGACCACTGGCTGGCGTCGACCGCGCCGGGGAATTGCTTGTCGAGTCGAGCAATGTCCGCCTCTGCCGCAGCCCACTGCTTCTGGCGCAGATGGATCTCCAGCAAGCCAAATAGCGCAGTCAGCGCACTGGGGTCGTCCGTGTCGGTCGCCTGTTGGAACCAGTTTTCGGCTTGAGGCAGATTTCCCAAGCGAAGGAAGAGTTGACCGATGGCCGAAGCGGTTTCCGGGTCGGTCGAGGCATTTTCAGGATCGACTCCCTTCAAATAAGCGTCGAGGGCGGGCTGTGTTTGCTTGGCGCTGGCCCGGGCGGCTCCCAGTTTGCGCCAGAGTTCGGGGGACATAACGTCCTGCTGGCTGGCGGCGAGGGCTTCGAGCGAGTCGCGAACAGGTTGCCCGGCGGCTTCCTGGGCCTTGTAGGTTTGAAAGAGCAGTTCAACGTCTTCCGGGTTCATCCGGTAGGCTTGTTCCAAGGCGAAGGCGGCCATGGTGGCATCGCCGTTTGCGGCATGAATTTGGCCGATCTGTTGCATGATCTGCCAGTCGTTCTGGTATTGCTTGGAGAGCTCATCCAAAATGGCCAGGGCTTCGGGGTACTGTCCTGCGGCACTCAGATCACTTGCCTTCGCCAGCAATTTGGCTTTTTCCGCTTCGGGATTGCTGCATGCCCCTAATAGGAGGAGAGTGGCAGCGAGGAGTATGAACAATGCGCGTTTGATGGTTGCGTTCGGCATGAGCTGGAATTTTGTGCGGACTGTGAGGATAACAGATCGATTTACCTCGGGTGCACAGTCACTTTCCTACACGACTATGGGCTGTCAAGTGGATAGGCATGGCCGGAGGCGGCGAGCACTGCGAGTCGTCGGCGGTTTGTGCCGGGGCGTGTGCTGCATCTGTTTCGCTTTTCTGACTGTGCCGCTCCGCGCAGACCTGTTGCCCCGCGGGCCGAATGGTCTGGTCTGGGAGGCTCCGCTGTCGCATGGCGAGCTCTACTATTCTGAGGTCGATGCCTTGCTGGCGGCCTACGAAAGGAAGGTCGGGAAAGCGCTGGCTCCGGGAGAGCGTGGCAAGGTGGGACTCAAGGTGAATACCCGGGCCGGGCGCGGGATGGCGACACCTCCCCAGTTGATTCGGGCTGTCATCGAAGCCTTTGAGGTGCGTGGATTTTCCCGAGACTCGATTCTCATTGTTGACTATTCGTCGCATAGCCTGCGGCAGTCGGGCATACTACCCCCTTTGAGCCAGTCTGGACAGGGTTTTGAAGGTTGTCCTGTGCTTCCCTTGGACAGTGGTCGGTATTACGACGAGGATTGGTTCTACGACAGTCCGCTACCGCCGGTGCAGCAGCAGGAGCCCGGATTATTCCAGCGATCGGAGCGGGTGCGGGAATTGATGGCGGATAGCCGGGAACGTAAAAGTTTCCTGCCGGAGCCGCTCCTCTTTGAGGTTGATTTCTGGATCAACCTGGCGGTCGGGGTGGATGATCCGGCGCTTGGGATCGACGGCGTCCTGGCCAGTGCGACCCTTTGGAACGTCAGCAATAGTCAGCGTTTTCTGGTCAATCAGGCAACGGCATCGGCTGCGGTGGCCGAAATTGCCGCGATTCCCGAGTTGAGTGAGCGCATGATCCTGCACATGGTCAGCCTGGAGCGTTACCAGTTTATTGCCGGGCCTTATTTCAACTCACTCTACACGCGATCCGAACCGAAATTATGGCTTAGCGGCGACCCGATTGCACTGGACCGGCTTCTCTATGAGCGAATGAATGAGCAGCGCAGGCTGAATGGTTTTCCCGAAATCAGCCCGCTGCCTCGTCAGCTGAGCTTTGCCGCGAGCCTTGGTTTGGGGGTATTTGAGGTGGATCAGATCCATTTACAAGAGGTGTCCGTTGCTACAATTCCCGTCGAAACCCCGGTAAATTTGCCTTTGGATGAAGAAACGCCTTGATCCGGAGGGGAAAGCGAATTCTTAGTGGTTCCATGGAAATCGCGGACTATTATCCGATTTTGGTACAAGTCGTCATCGCATTCGGCATCGGTGCAGTGGTGTTGGTGGCATCCCATATCTTTGGCCAGCGTGGAAAGAAGACCGCGATCAAGGACACTCCATACGAGTGTGGCATGCTGGCAGAGGGCTCCGGGCACGCCCGTTTTGCGGTTAAGTTCTACGTGACCGCGATGCTTTTCATCCTTTTTGATATCGAAGTCGTTTTCCTGATTCCGTGGGCGCTGGTTTACCGTGAATTTTTGGCAGAGAACCTGCCGATTCTCATGCCGATCTTTTTCTTCCTCTTCGTTCTCGTGCTGGGCCTGGCATATGAGTTGAAGAAGGGCGCGATCGAGTGGGAGAAATAGTCTGCGCCTGGGCCAGGTAGTGGCTTGGTCTCCGGCAGCTGGATCATCAAAACTCAGTTGTCAAAATTAGAAGGTGGCTTAACGTGATTCGCTATGCGAGCCGTGCGCCTTGTCTTCCTCTTCCTCGCTCTCGTTTTCCTCGGAGCGGTTTTGGGTGTTTACTTGGGTAAATATGAGTTGCGGAAGAAGCTCTCGAACGACGACACCGGTTCTGAAGATCAGCTGCGCGAGCGTTCTGGGGAGGATCAATGGGCGCAGGTCGGAGTGCAGCCGGACGGATTGTCGGGCGGATCTGGGATCGGCATCGAATATCCGGCGCAGGCGATCCGCGGTGAGATGTTGCTGCGGTTTGCGGACCGTGATTCGCTGGACGCTTACCTGGCCGCTCTGTCCCGTGCCGGGATCACTCCTCTGGGGAGCATCGACGAGCTTTTAGTCCTGCGTATCAATGAGGCCGACTTGCATGCCGTGGATCCGTCGGAGTACGGAGCACTCCCGGGGTTTTCCTACAAAGTTGAGCGACCTCAGCCTCCGCGGGAAATTTCACCGGAGGCGCTGTCCAGCTTGCAGGCATATGGTCGCAGTGCACGTGAGATTGTCGGCCAAGCGGTCGGGGACGGGCACGGGGTCATCGTGGCGATTTTAGATTCCGGAATCGCCGAGCACCCGCAGTTCGATGATGTGTATATCGTCCATATCGATTTGGTCGGAGGCGGTGTCGATGGGCCTGGTGCAGCGCATGGGACTTCGGTGGCATCGATTATCTCGGGGCGTGAAGGGATCGCTCCGGCCGCCGAGCTGTTTGTTGTGCGTGTGTTGGACGACAACGGTATTGGCAGCAGTTTTCATGTGGCCGAGGGATTGGTGCAAGCGGTCGATCTGGGCGTGAAGGTGGTCAATATGAGTCTGGGGCTCTACCAGAACTCCGAGGTTCTGAGGGAAGCGGTGCGCTACGCCCATTCCAAAGGTGTCTTGATTGTCGCCGCAGCGGGGAACGACGGTTATACGCGATTGCCGTATCCGGCAGCCTATCCGGAAGTTATTGCCGTTACTGCAGTGGACGCGAACGGGCGTCAGGCACTTTTTCCGAACCAGTCCAAATCGATCGATTTTGCCGCACCCGGCTTCGGGATACTTGCGGCGCAGGACGAGGAAGGCACCGCCTTGTTTACCGGGACGTCGGCTGCGGCACCCTTTATCAGCGGCACCTTGGCAGCCTTGCTCTCGAGCGACCCCAATCTGACGCCCGAGCAGGCAGTTGAGCGGATGAAGCTCTACCGGGACGAAGCCGGTGCGGCGGGGGTAGATCCTGTGTACGGGGGCGGCGTGATGGACTGGGACCGTTTGCGCGAGTATGCGACTCCCGGGGTGGTCGACGTGGCCCTCGCCGAGATCTACATGCGCCCGGACGCGGAGCCGGGGACGACCATGCCGGTTGAAATTATTGTCGAAAACCGAGGCACCCGCTGGCTGACGGGGGCGAAATTGGAAGTGGCGGTGGGTGAGGCGGAGCCGCTCGATTTCAGTTTGGAGTCGATCGGTCCGGGGCAGTCCGTAAGCCGTAAAATCTATGCCAAAGTACCTTCGATCAAGGATGCCAGTCTTCTTCAGGTCGCGGCCCAAGTCCTGACAGAATCCGTGGTCGACGACGTCCGGCCGGCGAACAATATGAAAGCAGTGGCGTACCGGCCGGTATCGAACTAATCCGAGATTGGACTGGATTCGTTAGCCGCGTGGTCTATACCACTGAAGTCTTAGTCACGAAAACCGAATGAATGACTCTGAACAGTCACCGCTGATTCCCGAAGTGGGAGAGGTGGGGATCGTCGAGTTTCTGGATTTTGTCTCAAAGGAGCCGTTTCGCTTCGAGTCCGGAGGCACGATTCCGGAACTCACGCTCCGCTATGAAACCTATGGCCACTTGAACGCGGCCAAGGACAACGCTGTGCTCATCTGCCATGCCTTGACAGGTAATCACCACGTTGCCGGGGTGCACAACCTGGAAGAGCGTAAACAAGGCTGGTGGAATTTCATGGTAGGGCCCGGCAAGCCGATTGATACCAGTCGCTACTTTGTAATTTGTTCGAATGTATTGGGGGGCTGTAGTGGTTCGACCGGGCCAGAGTCGATCAATCCTGCTACAGGGACTCGCTACAATTTGGATTTTCCAAAGTTGACTGTGGGGGATATGGTCAATGCCCAGGCCATGCTGCTCGATCACCTGGGAGTCGATAAGTTGCACTCGGTGATTGGGGGCAGTATGGGCGGCATGCAAACGCTTCAATGGGCGATTGCCTATCCTGAACGAGTTGGCAGTTATATTGCGCTGGCTTGCTGTGCGCGGCACAATGCCCAGGCGATTGCCTTCAATGATACCGGACGCCAAGCGATTATCAGCGATCCGAGCTGGATGCAGGGCAATTATCCCGATGGGGGGCAGCCGGCGGAAGGGCTTTCGGTGGCTCGTATGATGGCTCATATTACGTATCTCTCTGACACCGGGATGGAGGCGAAATTCGGACGAAAGCGTCGTAAAGCGGACGCCAAGGAGCACTTCGATGTTGAGTTTGAAGTGGAAAGTTACCTGCGATACCAGGGGCAGGCCTTCGTGTCGCGTTTTGATGCCAATACTTACCTGTACCTGACCAAGGCACTTGATCGTTTTGATCTATATGGCCCCGAAGGCAAGCTGGACGAAACCCTACACGCGGTGACAGCTCCGGGCTTAGTGGTGGGATTTACCTCCGACTGGCTCTATCCGCCGCAGGGCAATCGCGAAATTGCCGAAGCGCTGCTTCGGCTGGGCAAGGATGCGACTTACGTCGAACTGGAGATGGATGCCGGCCATGATTCCTTTCTCTTGTGTTCACCGAAACTCGATGAGTTGATCCGTGGTTTCCTGGCTAGATCCGCATCATGAATCCGAACGCCAAAAAACGCCAAGTCGACTTCCAGGTCATCGCCGAATGGGTGAATGAAGGAGATCGTGTGCTTGATCTTGGCTGTGGCCGAGGGGTGCTACTCGAATACTTGAAGCAGAAGAAGTCCATTTACGGACTTGGTGTTGATATCGAGTTTGATAAGGTACTCAGTTGTGTGAAGCGCGGGGTGCCGGCCTACCAGGGAGACATTCGTTCGATTTTGGCGAAGTTTCCGGATGGTGCGTTTGATCGTGTGATTTTCAGTCGCACCGTCGAGCAGCTCGACTCTCCCGATGCGATCCTGGCGGAGGGCTTGCGGGTTGGAGGCCGGGTTACGGTCGGCTTTGTCAATCACGGCTACTGGGTGAATCGCTTGAACTATTTACTGAAAGGGCAGCGCACGCTGAACGATGTCTACCCGAAGCCGTGGTACTCGAGCTTGCCGGCGAATCCGTTTTCCATCGATGAGTTTGAGAGCTTTTGCCGGGACCGAGGCATTCACATTCGTAACCGGGTCCTGCTTTCAGGGAATTGGAAGGGCGAGCAGAAGTTCCTGCCCAATTTATTCTCCGGTTACGGTATTTACGATCTCTCGCGTTAGTCCGACTGTTCGCACTTTTTACGCAAGCGTGCCTGTAGGTGTGTGCGCCTCACCTGGGTCTTGTTGTTTCGAACCGCCATGGAGTAGGCGTCGACCGAGCCGACCAAATACACCTTGTTGCGTGCCCGCGTGATACCCGTATAGACCAGATTGCGTTGCAGCAGGACGAAGTGTTGTTTGAGCAGGGGGATGACGACCACCGGATATTCACTGCCCTGGCTTTTGTGGATGGAGATGGCGTATGCAAGTTGTAGCTCAGAGAGTTCCCCTTTGGTGAACTCGACCTGTTCGCCGTCGAAGTCCACTGTCAGGCCGGAACTGTCGGGGGCGATACTATGGACGATTCCGGTGTCGCCGTTGAAGATGCTTTTATCGTAGTTGTTGCGCGTTTGGATGACCTTGTCCCCGATGCGGAATTGCGTTGTTCCGTAGTTCAATTCCGCCGGAAGCGGTTTACGCGTGGCTTCGCGGAAATGAGTCTGGCGGGCGGGGGCGTAGTCGGGATCCGAGCGCAGCCTGGATTCCGCTTTCTGCTTGCTGTTGAGCGCTTCCTGAAGGGAGAGGTTGAGTGCGCCGATTCCGCCCGTACCCCGGTGCATCGGTGCCAGCACCTGTAAGTCCCGGATCGGGTCGATCTTGTGTGCTTTGGGAATGTATTCACGGGCCAGATATGTGATGGCCTGAGCGCATTGTTCGGGAGATTCCGCCTCGATAAAGCTGAAGTCGGCCGCGCTTTCCAAATCGCGCAGGCTGGTATAGGTTTTGCCGGGGTGCGATTCCCCTTTGAGGATCGCGTGCGCGGTGGTGATGATACCGCTGGTCTCGCCCTGCCGGAATATGGTGTCGAGGCAGGTGACTTTTGCCGGGGGCGCGGCCATCAGATCGCCCAGTACGTTTCCGGGGCCTACCGAAGGCAGTTGATCGGCATCGCCGACCAGCAGCAAGTGGGCTCCGGCCGGTACGGCTTGAAAGAGATTTGCCGCGAGACGGGTGTCGAGCATACTCGCTTCGTCGACGATCAAAAGATCGCAGGGCAAGGGGTTTTCGTCATTATAGAGAAAGCTACGGCTTACGCCATCAAACTTTAATAAGCGATGAATGGTACTGGCCGGTGCGCCGGCTGCCTCCGCCAGTCGCTGGGCCGCCCGGCCGGTGGGGGAGGCCAGAAGGATGCGTGCCCGCTTGGCCCTTAGAATGTCGACGACGGCCCGAAGAATGGTGGTTTTCCCGGTGCCGGGACCGCCCGTGATGATGGAGACCTTGTTGCGGAGCACGGTCTCGATCGCTACTTTTTGTTGGTCGGCAAAATCGAATCCCGCTCGTTCCTGGGCCCAGCGCACCGCTGCTTCGACCTTGACCTGTGGCAGGGTGCCGGCGGTCTCCCCGATCCGGTGTAGTGATTCGGCGATCCGGGTTTCGGCACCCGCGAGCTTGGGTTCCTGGCATGCCGGGCCGAGTAAGTCCTGATTTCCGTCGTAAGCTTGAACTTGATACAGTTTTTCGCTTTTGCAGAGCGCACGGATGCGTTCTTGAACCAGATGAGGTTCGACGCCCAGGAGCTGGGTCGCCTGCTCAACCAGGGATTGTTCGAGGCCGAGGGTGTGTCCCTCGTCTTCAAGCAATTGCATGCTATGAAGGATCCCCGCGTCCACTCGCTCCTTGGAGTTGGTGGGGAAGCCCAGGTTGAGTGCCAGCTTGTCAGCCGTTTTGAAACCAATGCGTTCAATGTCCTCGGCCAGGCGATAGGGTTGATCCTGAATGATGCGCTTGGCGCCATTGCCGTACTTCTTAACCAGACGCAGACACTGAGAAGGCGTCACGCCATAGGTTTGTAGGAACATCATGACATCGCGAACGGCGCTCTGTTCATCCCATGCGGCCTTAATCGATTTGGCGCGTTGTTTTCCGATGCCCGGAACCTCGTGTAGTCGACCTGATTCCTCGCTAATCACCCGGAGCGTATCGGCTCCAAAGTGGTCCACGATCTTTCGTGCATAGGATTTGCCGATCCCGTGAATAAGGCCACTACCCAAGTACTTGCGGATGCCATGCACCGATGCGGGCAACTGGGACTTGAAGGCCGCAACCTTGAATTGATCCCCATGTTGGGCGTGACGTGTCCACTCGCCGTTCAGTTGCAGGGTCTCGCCGCACTGTACGCCGGGAAGGTTTCCCAGTACGGTGACCGGCTGGCGTCCTTCCGTAACCGAGAGTTCCGCCACGCAGTAGGCATTCTCTTCATTGTAGAAGATGATCCGTTCCAGGACGCCTGTGATGGTCTGAGATTGCTGATTTGGGGCCGGCATGCGAATTCTTTGCGCAATGAGGCTTAAGCCGGGCCGGAGAGCAGGTCAATTCAGGTTCGCATGAAAAAGCCCTTGCCGGAGAGGCAAGGGCTTGAAGGAGAGAATTTCGGATTACTCGGAGATGACCGGCGGGTTTTCCGGCGGATTAGCCGGAGGGTTGCCGGGCTTGCCTTGGTCGTCATCCATCGTGAAAAAGAGGTCTTCGAATTCCACATCGCCAATCACCTGGACTCCACTGAAGGAGATCGGTGCGGCTTGGGCTTTTTGCAGTTCAAAGGCCTTGCTTCCCGGACGGTAGAGTGCGGTTTGGATTTCCGGCTCGCTTTCCATGGCTTCGGGGACGAAGCGGAAGATGACATAACGGCGTTCCAAGTCGTCGAAGATCTGCACGCTACGGTCTTCACCAGAGGAAACCCGTGCGGTATAGGAGTCCTCGATTTCCTTGAAGAAATCCTGAGGGACACGCACCACTTCGTATTTGTTGGCTGCGGTCAGCAGGTAGCCCCAGTCTGAACTGTTTGCATCGGCCAGCTCCGCACGTTGGATGAAGCCGTCCGCATCGCGGGTTGTCGCGACTTCAGGTTGCATCACTTTTTCGAAGTAGCTGGGCAAGCTGTCTGTCATGTAGACCTGAACCAAGCCGGAGATGCTGGTGGTATATTGCGCTGAAAAGGTACGGAATTGTGTCTCTTTGCGCAGGTCCAGTATCAGGACGCATTCCTCAGTGCTGGGGAACTGGTAGTTGGTGGTCGGGTCTTCATCGATCAAGTTGTAAATCTGGTCGATCGGGCCACCGCTGACGTAGGCAATCCGTGTACCGGTATAGGAAGACGCGAAGTCGTAATCGATGATGGGCGACTGTGCCTTGTTGACGGTGTCAGTTTCCTCACCCTTGCCGACATTGAATTCGGCCTGCGTGATCTTGAGTGGGCCAGTGGCGCCAAAGTTGCCAATCAGGCCGGCATCCTCGATCGCGAAGCGCACCAGAAGGTAGCGGGTTTCGACTTCAGGGAAGGTGATTGAGGGCAAGACGCCTTTGGCAAAGCTGACCGGATCGGTGACCTTGACCCACTTGCCGCTCTCCAAAGGTTCCAGCGTATCGCAAGACATCAACTGGAAGGAGCCCCCCGCGCTCTGGTTGTTTAGGAAGAAGCGGGAGATCGTCATGAACTGGCCCATGTCGATGATGTAGTCATGTTGGCCGCGGGTAATGGCATAAGTCAGCGCGGAGTTATCACTGAGGAAAACGGATTCCTCAAAGTAGCCGACATCGGGCACTTGGATGCGCTGGAATTGTTCGTCCTTGATCAGCACCAAGGTTGCGCCCATGTGCCAGCGGGCCAAATTCTTGGGGATTTGCTCCAGTTCGCGGACGGTGGGTTCCGGCACCCGGTATAGATCGATCGAGGCATCTGTTGCAGCTCCTTCCAGTGCTCGGGGTGCAGTCACTGCCGTCGCAAGCATGAGGCAGGACGTAAATGTTTTTAGGTAGTGCTTCTGTGCGCTCATGGTTCTTAGTAAATTAAGGTTATATAGTAGCGTCTTGTAAGTAATGTAACCATGCTGCTTCTAAATGCAATCACGTATTTTGAGCAGGTTCACTGCCTATATTATGCTTTACTGGGATTCGATATTTTCATTAACATATAAGAATACGTTGGAGTTCAAAAAATTTGTACCCTAACGTTCACCTTAGCTAACTATTATGACGAAGACTAATGCTGTAACCTCTAAGCATTACGCCCGCTTGCTGTTTTTCGGGTGTTTTCTTACCTCTTCCGCCTTCGGACAAGTTGATCCTGTTCCGAATTATGCCCCCTTCATCCTGGATAAACGGGTGGAGCGCGAGGACTACAACTTCCGGATTGGACCGGTGAATGTCGATGTGGTCGGCACCTTCGGGATCGAGTATAACGACAACATCAACACCTCGGAGGACAAGCCGATCGAGGACTGGATTCTCCAGCCGGGGATCAACTTTGGTTTGAAATGGCAGATTTCCGAAAACAATGAATTTGATGTCAATGTGGGCGCCGAGTACTGGTACTATCTCGACCACAATGAGTTAAACAACGCGTCGAACCAGTTGGCGATCTCGCCTAATACGGAGTTGTCGTTTCGCGTGCTGGTCGGCGACGTGGTCTTCCGTGTGTATGACCGCATCCAGTATGCGTTTGATTCGTCGGATGCCGTCTATATCGACAAGAACGGGGTGACCCGAAACGATCCGGAAACCTTCGAGCGCTGGCGTAATGTGCTCGGGGTACAGAGCGAATGGTTCATTGGCGAGACTGTGTTCAGCGGCCAGCTGAGTCGGGAGGATGTTTACAGTCCGGACAGTAAGTTCGAGTACGTGAATCGCTATGAATATAAGGCGGCCTTGAATGTGGAGCGTGCGCTTGCCGCCAATCTGCTCGCGGGAATCGGGACGTCCTACACCGTTTTCGACTTTGACCAGGACGTGAACAATGACGGTGACGTGTTTTCGATCGGCCCTTATCTGGATTGGAAGATTACCGAGTTCATCGGACTCTATACCGGTGTGGCCTACAACGACCGCAGTTTTGACAGTGGTGCGTTCACGGACGACCCCGCCTTTTACGGTGACAGTGACAGTAAGGAGGATTTCACTTGGAATGTCCGCCTGAGTCATGTCCTGAATGAGGTCTTCAACCATCAGCTGGAATTGTACCGTGCGGTCAATGTCAGCAATACGGCCAATTTCAACACACTTGACGGCATCCGTTACAGTTGCGTTTACAGCATCAACTCGCGTATCACCCTCAATGGTTCCGTCGGTTACGATGAGAATGAAAGTTCGGGCGGTTTGCTGAACGACGACTACGATCGCTGGATTGCCGGGATTTCTACCGAATTGGTACTCGGGCCTCGTTTGACGGCTGAAGTCGGTTACCGCTACATCGACAAGAGTTCTTCCGCAGAATTCCAAAGCTATGAACAAAACCAGTTTCGTGTTTTCTTTAAGTATGACTTTTAAAGAAAACGGCTGAAACAGATGATATTGAAACTTCTTTGGAAAACCAGCTGTCTGGGGCTATTGCTTGCAGGCATGTTGCCGCATCTGTCGGCGCAGGCGGGGGTTGCGAGCACCGAGGCGCCTACCCGTATGGCTCTGCTTGACGACGAGTGGAAGCTGCAGATCGGGGACCGGCTGATCTATCAGGTGATGGAAGAGCGTGAGGAGCCCTTGTTGTTGGCGGTGAACGGCAACGGCGATTTGCTCTTGCCACTGGTCGGTTCGTTCAAGGCCGAGGGGAAAACGAGCAAGGCGCTGGCTTATGAAATCAAGACGGCGCTGGAAAAGGATTTCTTTCACCGGGCCACGGTGCTGATCATACAACGGGAGGAGGACCGGAACCGTGGCCGTGTCACGGTGATCGGCGAGGTGAACAAGCAGGGCGAGCAATTGATCCCGGTGGATTCGCCGTTGACTCTTAGTCAGGCCATTCTTCAGAGCGGCGGTTTCACCATTGTGGCGGATCGCTCGAAAGTGAGTGTGGTGAGCGAGGGCCAGCAGGAGCCTCGCATCGAAGTCGACGTCGGTGCGATGATGGATGGGGGCGATTTCTCGAAGGACCCGATGTTGAAAGCGGGGGATGTCGTAATCATTGGGCGCTCGAACCAGGCGGACCGTCAGGTTTACATACTTGGTGCGGTTCAGGCACCCGGCCTGCTTACAATACGTGACGATGCGGTGACGATCAGTCAGGCCATCCTCAAGGCCGGCGGCTTTACCCGCTTTGCGAAACGCAACCGAGTACGTTTGATCACCAAGGATGATGCAGGAGCAAAAACAGAGCTTGAAATCGATGTGGGGAAGATCCTCGAAGGCGGCGACCGCAGTGCGGACCGTCCGCTCAAGCCGGGCGACATGGTCATTGTGGAAGAAAAGATGATCAGTTTCGGCGGCTAAGGGAGCAGCCACCTTATTACCTTCTACTACCTTCGAATGGACGATCTATTTCAGGATGACAGCAAAGCAAAATCGGTCGATTACTCCGAATTGCTGCATAAGTTTCTCTATCGGACCAAGACAGTCCTGCGCTGCCATTGGTGGATCCTGCCGACCGCCCTGGCTTTAGGGGTCGCCTACAAGGCGATCGAAGGCTACCTGGAAGAACCTTACTACCAGTCCGACTCCCAAATGATCATGAGCGGGCGGATTGCCTTGCCCAGCAATGAGGTCTATTCCGAGGAGCGGGATAATTTCTTCGGTACACAGATCGAGCTGATGACCAGCGATCAGGTCAAGGCGCGGTCGGTCGAGCGTGTGCGGCTGATGAATCCGGAGCTCTATGAGGCCTATTTGAGGACGGATGCCTACAAGAAGGAGGGCTTGAAGACGATTTCGATCGATGCCGATGTCAAGGATGACACGAATATCTTCGAGCTGACGGCCTACGGTCCGCATCCTGAATTCACGCAAGCCTATCTGGATTCGGTGATGGAGGAATACATCAACCGGCGCAGTGAAATGCGCACACAAACCTCGGAGCGTACCTACGAGGCTTTGGTGGCGCAGTTGAAGGACCTGGAAACTGAGATCGACACAAATGAGGACGCGATCGTCGAATTCCAAAAGAAAAACAATATCGTGTTTATCCAGGAGCAGGGCTCGAATGCCGGGACCTATCTGGCGGATTTGAAGCGTCGTTTGGCCGAGTTGAAGACCGAAAGCCGGGCGTTGGCATCCCTCGGTTCCGGGGAAGATGTCGAGCATCTCCTGCTGAACAACAACACGGCTGCGGTACAGGACAACAACAGTCGGAATGCTCTGGTGGACGCGGTTGGGAGCGAAGAAGACAATCAGAAGTATTTAATGAGCAAGGAGCAACTGGAACAGTTGCAGGCTGAATTGGAGGAATTTTCCATCTACCTGAAGCCGAAGCACCCCAAGATCATCGAGTTGAAGGACCAGATTGAGCGCACCCAGAATCAGTTGCGTATCCTGCGCCGTCAGGCCTTGGTCCGGATTGCCGAACGGCGTGAAGTGGTGAAAAGCCTGATCCAGAACCTGAATGAGGAGATTTCGATCTGGGAGCAGAGCGCCTTGGAAAACAGCCGCTTAATCGCCGAGTTCGAGCGCCTGCAATCGCGTTTGGCGCGTTCCAAGGCCGCCTACGCCCAGAGCCAGGATGCCCTTCGTGCGATTGATGCCAATGAGAACCTGCAACAGGAAACGGTGACCATCCTCGAGCCTGCCCGTCATCCCCGCCCGGCCGGGCAGGGAATGGTACGTCGTTTTGCAGAAGGAACACTCTACGGAATTATATTAGGCGGGGGCTTACTTTTCCTCTTAGGGTCACTGGACAACCGTATTCTCTCTGCGAGTGAGGTTTCGGCCCATTTCGAGGAACCTTTGTTCGGCGCGATCCCTTACCAAGCCGAATTAAAGAAAGACCAGACATCGACCGGTTTGTTGAAAAAGGGGGATGACCGCTATGTTTTTGCGGAGGCCTGTCGCAATCTACGCACCTCGGTGTACTTTCTTGAACACAACGGAACGAAGCCGAGTGTTTTGGCCGTCACCAGTGCCGTGCCCTCTGAGGGCAAATCCACGGTTTCCGCAAACTTGGCGATTGCGCTCTCGTTTTCGAAGTCCCGGGTGCTTCTCGTGGATGCCGATTTGCGCCGTGGGCGTTTGCACAAGCTCTTTGATCTTCGGAAGGAAAAGGGGCTGGCTGACATCCTGGAGGAGGGGTTGCCCATGCAAGAGGCGATCCAGTCGACGGAGTACTCCTATCTGGACTTTATTTCCATCGGTGACTATCCCGAGCAGCCGGCCGAATTGTTGATGAGCCGTCAGATTGACGGCCTGATTGAGCAGGCGCGTTCGAGTTACGACTTCGTCATTTTCGATACGGCTCCTATTCTGGCTACCGATGATACCACCTGTTTTGCCAACAAGGTCGATGCGGTCCTGTTTGCTATTCGCAGTGCGTATACCCAGATCCGTCAGATTCGTCCTGCGCTTGGACGACTGCATGAGCACAAGATCAATGTTTCCGGTTTGATTCTGAATTGTGTGGATACCAGCCAGCCGGGCTATTATTACTATCGCTATTCGGAATACTACACCGATACCAAACGCAACCGAAGCGAAACGACTGGAACCGGGATTTAATCTCGCGTTCCCCGCATGTCTTTCTGAGATAGAGACATATGCCTTCGGATTCAGGCAATCATCCTCGCCGCCACCGCCATTCGTCCCATCGCCATAAAACGAGCAGACGCAGTGTCGGGCATGGGGCGTCGACACGGACGGGGAGTTCGTTTTCGATGCCGGCGCCCTCTCGTGCCACCATCCGGATCGAGACGGCGCGCAAGCCGATCTTCAAATGGTATGTCTTCGGTTTGGTTTCCATCTTTGCGCTGGTCC
Source organism: Coraliomargarita parva (assembly GCF_027257905.1). Lineage (NCBI taxonomy): Bacteria > Pseudomonadati > Verrucomicrobiota > Opitutia > Puniceicoccales > Coraliomargaritaceae > Coraliomargarita > Coraliomargarita parva. Next base: position 192,323 of record NZ_JAPZEI010000008.1, on the reverse strand, counting down.
TACTGGGGGGGGGGCATAATGCCTATGCACTCGGGTTGGCTTTGATTCTGCCCGGGCTTGCATTGGTTTTCGGGCCGGTGGGACGTAGTCTTGGGCGATGGGGAGACGGGGCTGTGTTTGTACTGTTGCTGCTTTTGTTGGGGGCCTTCCTCCCGAGTTTGTTGACGGGGCAGGCCGAATGGCGTAGTACTGCAGAGAGTTCCTACCACTTGGATCTAGGTGCTTTTCACTCCGTACAGCCGAGAGTCAGTCTGGAAGCCTGGTTGCTGGCCCTGGCGGGATTTGCCTGGCTCTACGCGGCGGCCAACTGGCCGATTAATACGACGGGCCGGCGGTGGCTGATGTTTCTTCTTTGCATCTTGCTGGTCGTATTTGGAGGGGTCTCCATTTATTGTAATCTCTTGGGCTTGCGTTACCCGGGAGCTGAGGATGCGACTGCCTTTAGTTTCTTCCCGAACCGCAACCAGATGGCGAACTTTCTTGCTCTTGGGGGCGTTGTGACTTTCGGGTTCGCGATCGATGGGTTGCGGCATCGCCGGTTGATACATCTGGCGGGGCTGTTTGCCACCAGTGTCTGTCTAATGGCTTTGGTACTCGGTGTTTCCCGGGCAGGTGTGCTGCTTTATTTTACCGGGATTTTCATCTGGTTTATCTTTCGCTTGAAGGGGAGCCGTGTGGCGCGCTCCTTCAAAATCGGACTTCCGCTAGTACTCATTATCTTCAGCTTCCTGATCTCCAGCAATGAGCGTACGATGGGCCGCATTACACATCTTTGGGAGGCGCCGGATCAAATCCGGGAAGAGTTTCGGCTCCTGTTGTATCGAGATACCTTTAAGATGATGCAAGATGCGCCGGTGTTGGGGGTGGGGCTGGGCAATTACTCGGCGGTTTTTCCCCAATACCGTGATCTTTCCAGAAACTACCAGACGGTGGTGCACCCTGAGAGTGACTTCTTTTGGCTGGCATCCGAAGGCGGCTTACTGGCCGCACTCTGCCTGATCGTGTTTGTTGGCGCCTACCTCTTGCGATGTTGGCCTAGAGAAGAAGGCCAAGGAAGAAGCTATCGGCTGACTGCTTTGACGGCGGTTCTGATCTTTTTGCTTCATGCCCTGGTCGACGTTCCGGGGCATCGTCCAGGTACCGTCTATTTTGCTATCCTTTTTGCGGCATTGGCGCTGCCGCGAATGGATGCCTCGGAGAGGCGGTATAATGCTCTGTACTTCCGGGGCGTGGGCGTGGTTCTCCTTTTGACTGGAGTAGTCTGGTGTGTTGGAGCGCTGTCTGGGTGGACGGTGTATTCGCGTACGGCCGAAGCTGTTTTCCGGGAGGATGCGAGCCGGAGCATGCAAATCGGCGACTACGAACGGTCCCGGCGATCGCTGGATCGACTTCTCTCGCTGCATCCGATGGACTGGCGGGCCTATTTTCAACGTGCCCAATTGACACTGGCCGAGAGTGGAAACCGTAGCCGTGCGGCCGATGATTTTCAACGGTCCCGCTATTTTGAGCCTATTCTAGGGCTGGTCACCATGGAAGAAGGGATGGTTTGGTTGAGCTATGATCCCGGACGTGCAGTTTCGGCCTTCAGGCAAACGCTTTTTCGTGAACTTGAAAACAAAGATGGGGCTTATCAGGTGATGCTACGGGCGGCGAAAAAGCATCCACCGGTGATGGATCGCATGGCAGCGTTGTCCAGAATCGATTCGCATTATCGTGTGCTGTTTATTTCCACGCTCAAGGGGGACGCCTTGATGAAGGAGATCGAGCAGGAGTTGGGGGAAGAACCGGACTTATCCCAATTTGATCCGGGGGAGCGCAAGCGGATTGCCCTCCAATGGGTAAAACATGGGGATATCGAGGCGTTTGACACTTTCATGAGCGCGCACGCCGGGCAACTTGAGCAGCCATGGCGCTTCTGGTTCCTGCTGCGCAAGAATCAGGCTCGTTTCAAGGAATCGATCGAATTTGCGCGTGAGGCCTTGACGGAGCAAGTCGTGCCGGAAGGCCGGCAGACCGACGAGGAGGCTCCGATCGCACGTTTGGAGCGTGCCTTCATGACAAACTCGCGGGATCTTTCGAAAGGAACGGCACTGCTGCGCAAATATTTGGCAAAACAAGATTACAGGAAGATCTTGTCGGTTTGCGACCGCATGATTGAGCAGAGTCGAGCGCCGGTTTATGTCTACTACTGGCGGGCGGAGGCCTTGTACCAATTGCAGGACTATGTGGAGTGCTGGTATGCTTTTGAGGCCTATCTGGGGCAACTTGACGCCGGCGCGCGGGCTTACTGACTTGCGGGTCCGGACAAGTGCTCCTAGCGTAGCAAGCATTCCTGTTGTTCAGGTGTTATGAAAATCTTGGTAGCTGAAGACGATTTGATTTCACGTAAGCTCTTGCTGACGACTTTGCGCCAGTTCGGGCATGACGTGACGGCTTTTGATAATGGTGGAGAGGCTTGGGCCGCATTCGACGAATCGCCGTTCCGGGTGATTGTCAGCGACTGGCTCATGCCGGGAGTCGATGGTTTGGATTTGTGCCGTAAGGTACGTTCCCGTCCCTCGACCGATTATACCTATTTCATCCTGCTGACTGCAAATGCCCGAGGTAAAGAGACCTATCTGGAAGCGATGAAGGCCGGCATTGACGATTTTATGGCGAAGCCGCTGGACCGCGACCAGATCTGGATGCGCCTGCAAGTGGCGGAACGTATTCTTCGCTATACCACTCAGATTAGTACCCTCGAAAGCATGATGCCGATTTGCTCCTATTGCAAACGGGTTCGCGACGACAATAACTACTGGCAGCAGGTGGAGACTTATATTTCGTCGCGTACGGGTGCGAATTTCAGCCACAGTGTCTGTCCGACCTGCTATGATAAGGTGGTCAAGGTGGAGCTGGAGCAGATGCGCGCTGAGGATGCCGAAAAGCAGGACTAATTGTTGAAAATCGAGAGTGCCGCGACGCTTTCGTAGATCAACCAGCCAACGACTGCGGCTCCCGTTGCGCAGAATGCGATGCGAAGCCAGAGCTTCCGACGGTTCGGCAGATCGAAACGATCGAACTGGCGGCCCCTGACGGAGCTTTGGGACAGGTAGCTGCTGAAGTTGGAACGCCGTTCATTTCCTCCGGAGGGGACGTCGAAGGAGTCGGCTTTCTGAGACCGGCGGTAGCGCCATTGGTAAAAGAATCGGAACATGGGCAGTCAATAAATACTTGGAGCTAGTCTCGCGGGTCGATTCGTGAGCGACAAAAGATTGTCAGTGCTTTCTCTGTTCAACATGATAGAGTTTTTTCAGACTCATTCTTCAATCTAAATTCGTCCTGATTTGAGTATTACCACGCAGAAAATTTCTCGTTTGAAGGGGGAGCGGCCCATTGTGGCGGTGACCGCTTATGATGCCGCGATGGCGCATTATGCAGATGCCGCGGGCGTCGATCTGATTTTGGTCGGTGATTCCGTGGGCACGACGCAGTTGGGCTTCGATACGACGGTCCCGGTTACGCTCGACATGATGTTACATCATGCGGCTGCGGTCGCCCGGGCCAAGCCGGATGCGCTTGTTGTCGCGGACATTCCTTTCGCGTTGGCTCACGATGACTTTTCCTCGATTTTGAATGCCTCCCGCCGCTTGATGCAGGAAGGGGGCGCCCAAGCGGTCAAGTTGGAGGGAGGGGTTCTGTTGGCGCCGACGGTTGAGCGCTTGGTCGCCGCGGGGATCCCGGTTTTGGGGCATATCGGTCTCTTGCCACAGCAGTTTCATCAACTCGGCGGCTACCGTAAGTTCGGCCGTACGGACCTGGAGAAAGATATCTTGTTGAAGGATGCCCAGGCGCTGGAGGAAGCCGGCTGTTTCGCCATTATTGCTGAAATGATGGATGGCACACTGGCCGGAACCATCGCGGCGGAAATCGGCATCCCCCTGATCGGCATTGGTAGCGGTCCGCATTGTGACGGCCAGATTCTCGTCTGTAATGATTTACTCGGCATGAACGCCGGATATGTGCCCTCCTTTGTCAAGCAGTACGCCCAGATCGGCGAGCAAGCCCAGGCCGCTTTCGCGGCCTATGCTGAAGAAGTACGAAATCGTAAATTCCCCTCATGAATATCTGTATTCTTGGAGCCGGTGCCTGGGGCACCGCCATGGCCCTTCACCTGGATCGTTGTGGTCATGCGGTGACGCTTGTGCCGCGACGCATCGAACAGGCATTGGCGATCGCTTCCTCCCGAGTGAACGAGGATTACCTGCCAGGGTACCCGCTGCCCCATACCATTCAGATCGGGCACGAACTCAGCCCGGTTCTGATGGAGGCGGAGGTGGTTTTTCTAGCATGCCCCTCAAAAGCTCTGCGCCAGCTCTGCCTTCGCTTGGTGGATCATTTGGATGCGGCTTGGCAGCTGAAGCTTTTTGTTACCATGTGCAAAGGGCTGGAGTTGGAGACTTTCAAGGCGCCGACTGAGACCGTCTCCGAGGTGTTCCCGGATATCGCCTGTGCTGCGTTTTCCGGGCCGACCTTTGCGGGGGAAGTCGCTGCCGGCAAGCCGACTGCGATCACCTTTGCGGTATCGGCGGATTTCGAGGAGGCTGCTCGTTACCAGGAAGCTTTCAGTAGCGCTTCGCTCCGGGTGTATCTCTCCCGTGATGTCAAAGGCACGGAACTCGGGGGGACACTGAAGAACATCTATGCCATCGGAGCCGGCTTATGTGATGGACTACAGCTCGGAGATAATGCGAAAGCCGCACTCCTGACCCGCAGCCTGAATGAGATGGTTCTCCTGGGCCAACATCTCGGTGGGCAGCAGGCGACCTTTTACGGATTGAGTGGGTTTGGCGACTTGGTTGCCACTTGCTCAGGTGTCTGGAGCCGAAACCGCTGTTTTGGTGAGCGGGTCGGTCGAGGGGAGGCTCCTGCCACCGTGATTGAAAGCCAGAAGACAGTTGTGGAAGGCTATCGGGCGACGAAATGCCTGAAGGCACTCTGCGAACAGAAGCAGATTGACGCGCCAATTCTCTCGCAAATCTACGCGATTCTTTACGAGGACAAGGAGCCTCTGGCCGCTCTCCAGTCCCTTATGAGCCGTGAACTTAAACATGAGTGAGCCTCGGCACACTCGGATCAAACGCTAACTACCTAAACCTATCGATTGCAATTATGTCAAAACGCCTGTGTAAAGTCGCTCCTTCCCCCATTCATAAACGTGGCCTTTTCGCTACAGCTGACATCGAAGCGGGTACTGACATTATTCAGTATGTAGGCGAAAAGATAAGTAAGGAGGAGTCGACGCGCAGAGCGTTGGAATGGGAGGAACAGGCGCGTAAAAAGGGCGCCGGACTGGTCTATATTTTCGAGCTCGACGACGACTGGGACCTGGATGGCCGGAGAGGCAAAAACCCCGCTCGTTATATCAATCACTCCTGTGATGGAAACTGTGAGGCGATCAACTACGATGGCGAGATCTGGATTGTCGCCCGCAAGGCGATCAAGGAAGGTGAAGAGCTGACCTATGATTACGGGTATGACATGGAGCACTTCCTGGATCATCCGTGTGAATGCGGGGCGGATACCTGTATCGGCTATATTGTCCGCGAGGACCAGCGAAAGAAGGTGAAGAAGCTCCTGCGTGGACGTAAGAAAAAGAAGAAGGAAAAGAAATCAAAGAAGAAGGCTTAATGAAGCCTCGCTCTGAATTGTGAGCGATTGCTCGCGCAGGTTGCCTGGTTTTCTTTGATCGTTCTGACCGCTTTCGAAATTCTTCGGAACCTGCCGTCTTGGCCTTTTTCCTGGCTGGCGCCGGGTTGACCTGCGGTTTTTTCGCAGGTCAACCGGCGCCGGCGATCCGGGATTAACCGTCGATTTGCTCTTCGAGGAAGTCGAAGAGTTCGTCTTCACTCACGCGGCGTTGCTCGCATGTGTCGCGATCCCGAAGGGTGACGGTCCCATCCTTTTCGATGGTATCGAAATCGATGGTAATACCAAATGGTGTTCCGATCTCATCCTGGCGGCGGTAGCGCCGACCGATGGCGCCGGCCGCATCGTAGAAGACATTCCAGCGGCGTTGCAGGCGCTTGTAGATGGCTTGGGCGCGTTCCACCAGTTCCGGCTTGTTCTTGAGGAGCGGGAAGACCGCCGCTTTGTAGGGGGCCACCCGCGGGCTGAACTTGAGCAGGGTACGCTTTTCGGCCTGGCCCTTGTCGTTCGGCACTTCATCCTCGCAGTAGGCGGCCGTCAGGACCGCCAAAAGGGTGCGGTCGACCCCGAGCGAGGGCTCAATGACATGTGGCACGAACTTGCTCTTGGAAGCCTCGTCGAAGATTTCCATGTTCTTGCCGGAATGCTCCTGATGCTGCTTGAGGTCGTAATCGCTGCGGCAGGCGACACCCCAGAGTTCCTGTTCCCCGTGCGGGAAGTGGAACATCAGGTCGGTCGTTGCCTGTGAATAGAAAGCCAGCTTTTCCTGCGGGTGGATATCCTCGGTGATGGACTCGCGGGGCAGTCCGATGGAGACCAGCCAGTTGGTGCAGGTGTCGAGCCATTCGCGGTGGAGGGCTTTCCAGTCGGCCTCAGGTGCGATGAAATATTCGATTTCCATCTGCTCGAACTCGCGGGAGCGGAAGATGAAGTTTCTCGGGGTGATTTCATTGCGGAAAGCCTTCCCTATCTGGGCGATGCCGAAAGGGATTTTTACACGGCCGGTATCGACGATGTTCTTGTAGTTGGCGAAGATGCCCTGGGCGGTTTCCGGGCGCAGGTATGCGGTCGCGGAGTCATCGGCCAGAGGGCCAACTTTGGTCTCGAACATGAGCTTGAATTCACGCGGAGCAGTCAGCGAACCGACCTTGGAGGCATCCGGGCCCAAGGTCTGCAGGCGGACGGCTTCATCGACTTCGGTGAATTCGGTGCGTTCCTCCAGTAGTTTCGATTCGTCGAGTTGGGCTTGCTTGTTGCCCAGGGAGTCGCGCAGCTTCTTGGCCTGCTTGATGATGGCTGCTTCGTCCGCATCTTCCATGAAGGCGACATAGCCGGATGCATTGCCATCGAGGACCACCGGCGCGACGAAGAGCTGGTCGGCCCGGTAGCGGAGCTTGGATTCCTTGCAGTCAACCATCGGGTCGGAGAAGCCGTCCACGTGTCCGGACGCTTTCCATATCCGGGGGTGCATGATGATGCTGGAATCGAGGCCGACGATATCGTCACGGCGGTGCACCATGTCGCGCCACCATGCGTTCTTGATGTTGTTGCGAAGTTCGACACCGAGTGGACCGTAGTCGAAAAAGCCGTTGTAACCCCCGTAGATTTCCGAAGAGGGAAAAATGAAACCGCGGCGTTTGCAGAGGCCGACGAGTTCTTCCATGAGGTTTTCACTGGATGCTGCTTGAGCTGTCATAAGGGGCTCAAAATGAAGGGGGGAACCGGTGGGTCAAGGTGGAATAAGCGTTCGGACGCCCGGAGGGCAGAGATAAGTTGGAGGTTGAGTCGGGCATTATTTGTTTCAAGGTGTCCACACTATGGCAAAAAATCCTGGTAAAGAGGGAACCGCAAAACAGCTGAAATGGCATGAACAGTGCCTGCTTTTCGTCTTGGCTTTTTGCCTGCGCCTATGGATGCGCACGCTTCGTTTTGAATGTAGTGGGCCGACCGAAGCTTTTAAAGCCCGGGAAGCTGAGCCCTCGATCCTGATTCTCTGGCACAACCGCCTGTTTGCCGCGATTGAGTTTACCCGGCGGCACTTGAGGCATCGCAAGATTTCCGCTTTAATCAGTGCCAGCGGGGACGGGGCCTGGCTGGCCTCCCTGCTTGCGAAGATGGGCTTCGAGTCAGTTCGTGGTTCACGCAATCGTAGAGGTGCCCAGTCGGTGCGCGACCTGATTGCGTGCCTGCAGTCCGGTCGTGATATTGCGATTACTCCGGATGGTTCGCAAGGGCCCATGTATGACATGAAACCGGGGGCGGTTGCGGTGGCCGCCAAAACGGGGGTGCCGATTGTGCTGATGTCGTTTAATTTCACCCGGGCCTGGCGCTTGAAGACGTGGGACCATTTTTATCTGCCTTACCCTTTCTCCAAAGTGACGGCGGAGTTTGCCTTCCCTGATATGGATGAACTCCGTGCGTGCGAAAATACGGATGAGCGGGTTGTCGTGATCAAGAAGCAGATGGACGGCGTGACGGTTGACCCTTTGAAAGTCTAGGCCGTACCGATTTGGATCTCATTCGTGAGGGGTGCCGGAGCGCCGCCCCTGTACCTCTAGGTCTCGGTTGTGACAAAAAAGCCCGCTTCAATCATGAAGCGGGCTGAAATAAGACTCTTTGCTCGGTGAATTACCAGGCAAAGACCGGAGTGCTGATGGATGTGCCACCGGCGCTGACGGTCAGGTCCTCACCTTCTGCCCAAAGCTCATCATTGATGAGGAATTTGAACTCGATGTCAGACTTCGCCTTGGTCGAGGTCCAGGTCCACTCATAGGGGGAGACGTTCTCAAGGAGGACGCCCTTGTCCCAGCTGAGGCCTGCGCCTTCACCGCGAATATACAGGCTGTTGCCGAAGCCCACGTCGACGCGAGCTGTGACCGTCGTCTTCACGACAGCCTTCGTTGCTTTTTTGGCAGGTGCTTTCTTCGCTGCTTTCTTCGCCGGAGCCGGAGCTGCAGGCGCCTTCTTTGCAGCTACTTTCTTTGCCGCCTTCTTTGCAGCTACTTTCTTCGCTGCTTTCTTGGTTACTGCTTTCTTAGCCATAAGACAGGTTGATCAAGTTTCTGTTTGTTGTTCAGACCCGGGACAGGGAGAAGCCTGTCACACAGTCAAAACCTAGCTAGCAGAAATGAAGCCAAAATGACACTCAAAAAAGCCGTCCGCATGTAAATTTTAAATGTCTGTTCTAGAGCCTTCGCCTGGGGGGGCTTATTCGCCTGTGTGCAGGTAGATCACTTCCATGGCAAGATTCTTGGCATGATCACCGATGCGTTCAAGCGATTTTGAGATTAGGATCAGATTGACCCTGGTCGCATTGTCGAGTGAGCTTGCGCTTGCCTCCGGCCCAGCCAGTTCGGTGAAGTTCTGCTTGTTGATACGATCGATCTCAGCATCCCGTTTCAGGATATCACGGGCCTTCTCGATGTCTTCATCGACGAAGCAAGAGATGGCATCCTGCATCAGGTTGAAGGCCAGTGCGCTCATGCGTTCCAAGCCATAGAATTCTTTGACTGTTGGATTGTTTGTTAGGATTGTGCGGGCCTTTTTCGCGATGCTGTGGGCTTCGTCGCCGGCTCGTTCAAAGTCGTGGCTTGCCTTGATGGCGACAAAGACAAGGCGGACGTCGCTGGACACCGGGCCTCGCAGCGTGGTGTAGCGGACGGCCGCGCGGTCGATCTCGATCTCGAGGTTGTCGATCTCGTCGTCCAGCTTGAGTGCCTTCTCGATTTTCTCCAAGTCGTTTTCAAGAAAGCCTGAGATGGCCATGCGCCCGGCTTCGATCGCCTTTTCGCCGAGGAGAATCAGCTTGGTTCGAATGTCCTGCAGTTCGTTATGAAAGTAGCGTTTCATTGGTGTCGTTTAATAACTTGTTTTGAGGGAGTGAATTATCCGAAGCGACCGGAGACATAGGCTTCGGTTTGAGGATTGGACGGTTTCATGAAGATGGTGTCGGTTTCATCGAATTCGATGAGCTTGCCAAGGTAGAAGAAGGCGGTGCGGTCGGAGACGCGGGCCGCTTGCTGCATGTTATGGGTGACGATTACGATGGTGTAGTCTTTCTTCAGTTCGTGGATCAATTCTTCGACCTTGGCGGTCGCGATCGGATCCAGCGCGGAGCAAGGTTCGTCCATGAGCAGGATCTTGGGGCGGACTGCGAGGGCCCGGGCGATGCAAAGTCGTTGTTGCTGTCCACCTGACATGCCCAGTGCGCTTTCATTGAGCCGGTCCTTGACTTCATCCCAGAGTGCTGCTCCGCGTAGGCACTCTTCGACGACATCGTCGATTAAACTCTTTTTCTTAATCCCCTGGATGCGAAGGCCGTAGGCGATGTTGTCATAGATCGACTTGGGGAAGGGGTTGGACTTCTGGAAGACCATGCCGACATATTTGCGCAGCTCGATGACGTCGACGTCTTTACCATAGATGTCGATCCCGCTGATCCGGACCGAACCGCTCATGATGCGGGCTACGTCAATCAGGTCGTTCATGCGGTTGAAGCAGCGGAGAAAGGTGGATTTGCCACAACCTGAAGGGCCGATGAATGCGGTCACCTCCTTGGCCTTGATGTTCATGTTGATATCGAACAGGGCCTGGGAGTCCCCGTAAGCAAAGTTGAAATTGCTCACCTCAATGATCGGGGCCTGCCGATCGGAACCGGTGGTAGATGTCTCGACGTTGTCTGTCATAATAAGAAAGGACTATTCGTTCTAGGCAGTAGGATGCGGCTTACCATTTATACTTCTTGCGGACTTGGATCCGGAGGACGATGCTGCTGAGAGCAAAGACGCCGACGATAAAGAGGAACACGAAGGCGGTGCCATATTGCATGTCGCGGGTGTACTCGTTCTGGGGAATCTTCGAACTGACGACATAAATATGGTAGGGTAGGGCCATCACACCCTGAAAGATGAAGTCGGTCGGCTTTTCCAGTCCTTCCCAGGGAAGTCGGTCGCGCAGTGCGAATGCCGCCGTGAACATGATGGGAGCGGTTTCGCCGGCGACCCGGGCGATGCCCATGATGGAGGAGGTCAGGATGCCGGGCATGGCGTAGGGCAGCACGTTGGTGCGGATCGATGTCCATTTGCTGGCGCCTAGTGCGAGTGAACCTTCACGGAAGCCTTTGGGGATCGCACGCATGGATTCCTCGCTGGCGGCAATGATCACCGGCAGCGCCATGATCGCGAGGGTGAACCAGCCTGCAATCATGGAGACACCCCAGTCGAAGAAGAGCACGAACATGCCAAAGCCAAAGAGGCCGAAGACAATCGAGGGAACCCCGGACAGATTGAGAATGGACAGGCGGATGGTCTGGAGCATCCGGCCCGGTTTGCTGTATTCGCTCAGGTAGATGGCGCACAGCACCCCCAGGGTGAGGGCGATCGCGATTGAGCCGAGCACGAGGAGGCATGTACCGATGATCGCCGGACCGATCCCTCCACCGCTGTAGGCGTAGGTGTTGTAGCTGTAGGCCTCGCGCGAGGGAGGTGTTTCCAAGGCGCGGAACTCGGTGTCGCTGTACATCAGGCGCCCTGCCTTGCGTTCCTTATCGAGTGCTTTGCTCTCCTTTAGTAGAGCCTGGATCTCGGCATTATATTCAGCCCGTTCCTCGTCCTGGTTGCTGCCCAGTGCACTGCGCTTGGCGCGCAGGCCGATGATTTCGGAATTGATCCGTTTCAGTGCGGTGTCGATTTCTTTCGGTTCGAAGACATGTAAGGTCTGGGGCTTATCCGTCAGAAATTCGAAATTGATGAAAGGAGCCTGACTGGTGAAGACCGCCTTTGAGCCGTTGACCGCGATATTCAGGAAAATGTAGCCGGCCGCGGCGATGATGCAGTAGGTTGAAAGACGGAAGAACAGGATGGTTAACTGCTCTGCGGTTTTTCGGTGGGATCTGCGATGTGAGAAAAGGTGCATGGCTAGATGACAGCTGACGTTGCGAATGGGATCAGTCGCCCACCTTTCGGTAGCGTTTGACGACCCACTGTGCGCTGTAATTGATCAGCAGGGAGATGAAGAAAAGGACGATGCCCACCATGAAGAGGGCCCGGTAGTGGATACTTCCGCGGACGACTTCACCCATTTCCTGTGCGATAATTCCGGTCATGGTGTGAACCGGTTCGAAAAAGACGCCCATGCCCTCGCTGAAGTCGGGGATTTTGATGCGGTTACCGGCGCAGAGCAGCACCACCATGGTTTCTCCGATCACCCGGCCGAATCCGAGCATGATCGCTGAGATTATCCCTGAGAGCGCGGTGGGGACGATCACACGCAAGGTGGTTTGCAGTGGAGTCGCGCCGATGGCGAGCGAGGCCTCCTTAAAATGGCGCGGGATGTTATTGATGGCATCCTCCGCCAATGTGAAAATCGTCGGGATCGCCATCAGCGCGAGCAGGCAACCGGCGGTAAAGGCGTTGAGTCGTTCCTGTATGGGGAAGAACGGGACCCATTGCATCCATTCCAATTGTGAGAACAAGCGGATCGCTTCGCCGAAGACAACCACCCCGAAGAATCCGATCACAACGGAGGGGATGGCGGAAACAAATTCGATATAAGGCTTGATCAGGTTGCGTTCGGTGGGCCCACCAATCTGGTTCACGTAGATGGCAGCACCGACACCGAGCGGCACGGCAAAAAACAGGGCAATCGCCGAGATGAGGAGCGAGCCGGAGAGCAGGGGGATCAGGCCGTACCAGTCCTGCTGGTCGCTTGCGGTGATCCATTCACGTCCCGTCAGAAATGCGCCCAAGGCATGCCAGAAGGATACGTCCTGTTCCGGATTCCATGTTTCCAGTTGGCGGAGATGAACCGGTATATTCTCGATGAATTCCTGATTGAGCGCTTCGAAGCGAATGATGCGTGCGTCGATTCCCGCGCTGTCGAAATTGATCGCATCGGCCTTCGGCAGTGTCTCTGCGATGGATTGCTTCAAGTCTTCGAGGAGCGCGGCGTATTCCTCTTGGCCGCTGGTAACCTTTTTGACCGCTTCCTCAAAGTGAACCGGCACGATCGAGCTCTCGACGGAGTCGTATTGGACTTCAAGCAGTTCGAGGAAAACTTTTCGGTCTTTGGCGTTCAACTCCACGCCTGATTGGACTTTATCAATTAGCTGCTGGTTTCTTGTCACCAGTTCCCGGTTCAGCGCATTCGTGCGGTTGGCTTCCTGTAGCCGGAGGATGAACTGTGCCTTGTCCTCGCTGGTCAGGCGGTAGCTTTCCCCGCGGACTTCAAATATCTTGCTGGCGTAGTTTTCGAGGGTGGCGCGGAGGTTCTCGTTGGTGATGTGTTGGTCCCGGATCTCAATGGCGGTATTCATCTTTTCACGGATGAACCGGCGCATGTCGGAGCCGATCCGCATGTAGCCGAGGAAAAGCGATTTGGCTTCGGGCGAGGCAACCTGCGCGTTGATTTCCTTTTGTGTCAGGCCGTCCGCTTTGAGCTTGTTGATCCACTCCGCCCGGATGTCGTTCAGATAGCGGGTCAGGGCGGTGTAGTCGTCCTGCTTCGTTTTGAGGATGTCGACATACTCCAAGCCGGATGCACGGTAGGTCTGGAGACTGCGGTGGTAGCTGCCGAGGAAGCCGGCGCCTTCCTTGAATAGGAAAATCGTGATCAGGGCGAGAATGACGATCGCCACGGTCGCGGAGCTTCCAAAAAAGCCCTTGATGATGCTGTCGGATTCCTTGCCAAGGAATACCGCCCGTTTTCTTCCGAATCTGGGTTTGTCGCTGGAAAGCTCTAGGTTCTGCTTGGGCATGGTCGGAGGTTCTGGTGCAGGTCGGCGGTTGGTTTGGAAAAAAACTGACTGGTAGAGATATCCCGGATGAAATGGCGATGAAGGGGATGGATATAGTTTACGTCGGCAGGAAGCCAAGCATACACCGACTTGCAATGTTACAGTCGTGTGACAATTCGTGGCGGTGGTGTTCGTCCTCTCATAACAAGTAAGGGGCCATTGCTTTGAAGCAATGGCCCCTGTTGAATGGATGGAGGGCGTTCCTAGTAGATCGGCAGGAAATGCACTTGGTTGACGATCGCCTGGCCTTCCGGGCTCATGGTGAAGCCGATGAAGTCGTTCGCGGTTTCGCTCAGGGGTTTGTTCTTATCGATCAGGTAGTAGAGCGGGCGTGCCAGAGGATAATCGGCTGAATCGGGCGCGATGCCGTCGATGGGAACCACTTTTACGCCCGGAGTGCTGATATAGGCCAGACCGACATAGCCGATGCCATTCGGGTTACTGGCGACTTCGGATGCAATTTGTTCGTTGCCGGCCATCTTTTGGCTGTCGGCGCCATAGTCGCGGGACGACATGGCCATTTTCTGGAAGACAGCGTAGGTGCCGGAGGATGTGTTACGCGTATAGGCGGAAATGGCGCCTGTTTGCGTGGAGACGCCGGACCAGTCGGCTACATCGCCGGTGAAGATGAGCTCGATTTCCTCAAGGCTGAGCGTTTCGAGCGGATTGGCTTCGTTGACGATGATCGCGATCCCGTCCTTTGCGACGGTGATCTTCTTCATGTTCACACCCTTGCTTTGGGCGGTGGCGACTTCCTTTTCTTTGACGTCGCGGGAGGACATCCCGATTTCAGCCGTGCCGTCAATTACAGAGGCCACGCCGGTGGAAGAGCCTTCAGCGGCGATTTCGAAGGCAACCTCAATGCCCTTGGCGTCCAGCTTTGCCTTGTAGGCTTCGGCCAGTTGGGGGACCATCTTAGCGCCGAGGGTATCGGAGCCTTTGATGACCAAAGTTTCGGTCGCATGGAGGGAGGCTGCGCTGAAGAGGGCAGCTGCGCCCAATGCACGAAGGATGGATGGTGTATTCATAGATAACGCGTGTAATGTTCGTTTTGTGTGCGTGGCTCTGTATCGTTCGGGCCAGCGCATGGGAGAAAGCTTACACCGGCAATGTGTCGTAAATGTGGCTTACGTGTTACAGTCGGGTAACAATTGTTTCTATTTTTTGGGAATGTTTCAGCGGGTTTTCCTACTCGATTCCTCTGCAACTTGCTGAAGTTCAGTTGCTTGTTGCTTGTTTTTTCGTGCTGGGGTTGCTTGCGCGCGGCTGGTGGCGGTCTCGAATGTGTCTTTTTGTCGACGAAGTTCACCTGGCTGTTTCGTAGGTGACTTATAGGGGTAACAAAACAGGCAAAAATGTAACAGTTCACACGTATGTAACATAAACGAGATTATAGCGTAACATTGCTGCCGTATGCTGTGTCGGTCGCCAGCGCGACACAGACTTACATACGACAAACTATGAAAACACGTAACATTACCAAGACTGCTGCCCTGTTTGCTGCCATGATGGCCTCGACCGGTTTCGCAGTTTCCAATGACGCTCTTCTGGACCTGCTGGTTCAGAAAGGCGTGATTTCCCAGGATGAGGCGAGCCAGGTCGCCAAGGAACTTGAAGCCGAGCGTCCGGTCATGGTGACCGCGAAAAGCAAGGCGGTCAAAGACCTCAAGCTGACCGGTCGTCTCCATATGCAGTACGATAATATCAGCAATGACGACAATCGTGACTCGCAAAACGGTTTCTACTTCCGTCGCATTTATCTCGGTGCCGAGGCCAAGTTTGCGAACGACTGGTACGGCAGCATCGTGGGGAACTTCGGAGGCAAGGACGATAGTATCAACGTCGACAAGGCTGTGGTCGGGTGGAAGTACGATCCGAAGGCTGAGTTCGAAGTGGGTTACACCAAGGTTCCTTTCGGCTTCTATGAGACCACCTCGTCTTCCAAGATCAAGACCGTTGAACGTTCCATCGCGAACCGCTATTTCGCGGAAGAAGACGGCCTTCGTTTTGCTTCCCGCTATACGGGTGTCTTTGTGGACGGTGATCTCGGTGCCGGCTTCAGCTATGACGCCGCCTTGGTTACGGCGGATGCCAGTAATGCGCGTGACGATGATCTAGTCGGCTACGAAAATGGTCTGGGTGCCTTTGGTCGCCTTGAGTGGAAGAGCGAGAAGACCGACATGGGCCAACTGCTCGTAGGCCTTGATCTGGGCTACAAGCAGGACGGTTCCTACTTCGTGGATGATTCCAGCAACGAAGGTACGGGCGGCGTCGGTATGGGCGATCTGTTCGGATATGGCCTGCACGCCAATTACAGTGTCGGCAACTTCAATCTTAGCGGCGAATTCCTGGGCGCAACGGTCGAGGACGTCGCTGGTGAAGACGTTGATGTGTTTGGTGTGACAGTAATCCCGTCCTACAAGATCACGGACAAGTGGGAGCTGGTTGCCGCCTTTTCGACCATCGATACGGATGGTGCCGATCTGTTGGATGCGGATGATCTGGTCCGCCGCTCCAACACCGGCAAGGGCTATGACGAAGGGACTTCCTACTACATCGGTTTCAACTACTACATCATCGGCAACGACTTGAAGCTGAGTGGTGGTTACGAGCGTGCCTCTTTCGAGAGTGCCAATGGCTCAAGCGAAGTCGAGATCGACGCATTCCGTCTGCGTCTGCAGGCCTTGTTCTAGGCCAGGTCTTAGATTTGTTTGGTACGAAGCCCGGCGGCAACGCCGGGCTTTTTATTTTGCGGCCTCCACCTGGAATCAATCGTGAGGCACCCTTTCTAAACGCGGTGCCATCAGGAGCAAACAACGCGTCCAAACTCCTCCTCTGTGCGCAAGCGAGGGCCTGTCGCCGGACGCAGATTCCGGAATTCGGCGATGGCGTTGAGAAATGGCCGCTTAGTAGATCGGTAGGAACTGGACTTCCGAGACCACTGCCTGCCCCTCCGGACTGAGTGTATAGCCGATGAAGTCATTGGCTGCCGGGGAAAGGGGCTTGGTGCTGTCTATGATGAAATTCAGTGTCCGGGCCAGCGGATACTCCTTTTCGCCGGGGCGGACCCCTTCGATCGGGATGATCTTTAAGCCGGGCGTCTGGGCGTAAGCCAGGCCGACATAACCGATGCCCTTTGCATTGCTGGCGACTTCGGATGCGATTTGTTCGTTTCCTGCCATTTTTCGGGTGTTGTCGCCATAGTCGCGCGAGGACATCGCGACCTGTTGAAGGATGCTGTAGGTTCCGGAGGCCGTATTGCGTGTGTAGGCCGAGATCTCACCGGTAAATTCGGGAGTGATGGTCGACCAGTCGGTCACATCTCCGGAGTAAATCATTTCGAGTTCCTCGAGGCTGATCGATTCGATCGGGTTGGCTGCATTGACGACAATGGCGATGGCATCGTGGGCCACCGTGATGGTGCGTAATTCGGCACCTTTTGCGCTGGCGCGGGCTTTTTCACGGCTACTGGGGGCTTTGGAGGACATCCCGATTTCGGCCTTGCCCTCCATGACAGATGCGAGCGCGGTGGCGGAGCCTTCCGAAGAAATTTCAAAGGCGACCGGGGTGTGACGTGCCTCCATTTTCGCGCGAAAGTTTTCTGCCAGGAGGACGACGAGTTTGGCCCCGATGGTGTCTGAACCCATGATGACGATGGTTTCGGCCCCTGCGGTGCGGAATAGGCAAGTGAGCAGGGCTATGGCGATGAAGGACTTACGTAGCATTTCGGGGATTTTTCTGGAGATGAAAAGTTCGATCAGAGCTTGTATTGGGAGAAAAGGACAGGAATTGCGAGACGTAAGGGGAGCGAATTGTTGGCCTTGAATGCTTTTTCGTGCTTGGCGGGCTGTTCGGATTGCTATTTGTCCAAAGGCTTTCCCGATTTCTGCTATGTCTGAGCTATTCATGATTTGTGGTTTCCTTTTGGCGGCTTACGCCATTGTGGCAAACGATTCGATTCAAACTTTAGGGACCTTTATTGCTTCGAACACCAAGCGTCCGTGGTGGTGGCTTTGGATCTGGATCACCGGTATTATGATTGTTACGGTGACCTGGGGCTGGGTGGCCAATGGGGGCGATCCGGCATTCGGTCGTCTTTCAGCCGAAGGGAAGGTGGTGCCGCACCCCTTTCAGTATAGCGGTGTCTTTACCTGGCTTTTCGTCCTGCCGCCTCTGATTCTTGTCTTTTTGACGCGTTTAGGAATACCGGTCAGCACCTCATTGCTGGTGTTGACTGCGTTCAAGGGCTTGGTGGCCCAGCAGCAGGGCAAGGATCCCAGTTCCGCGGTGGATCTCTTTACCTCGATGATGAAGAAGTCGCTCGTGGGCTACGCCATCGCATTTGCGATCGGCCTCCTGATCTTCTATGCGGTGCTTTATCTCGTAGAACGCAGAATTAAGGCGGAAGGGGACCACCACAACGAACTGCACCCGGCATGGATGTGTTTCCAATGGCTCTCTACCGGGTTCCTCTGGTCGATGTGGCTGGTGCAGGACTTGGCGAATATCTTTGTATATTTGCCGCGTGAGGTCAGCTGGTGGGGCTTGGCCTTGGCCCTCGGGTCGATGTCGCTGATGCAGGCTTATATCTTCCGCGAGAAGGGCGGGAAGATCCAAAAGGTGGTGACCAAGAAGACCAATACGCTCGACGTCCGCTCCGCGACCTTCATCGACCTGCATTATGGTCTGGTGCTGCTCTTTTTCAAGGTGGACTACATTCCGAAACTATTTGCAAAGTTGAACATGGATATTCCCTGGCCTGAGAAGATGCCGATGAGCACCACTTGGGTTTTCCTCGGCCTTTTGGCGGGGCGTGAGGTGGGTCTGGCCCTTCGCATGCGACACCGCAGTAAGAAGAAGGTGACCAATCTGATCTTCAGTGACGCGGGCAAGGCTTTCTTCGGTTCATCGATCGCGGTCCTTCTTGCTCTCTTCCTTCCGATTATTTCGCATATTTCGGGGAACGATGAGCCGGTCGTGGATGTGCCTTCCCTTGAGGAAGCGGCTACGCCCCCGGCTGAGGCGCCGGCGGCGCCTGTTGTCGAGTAGCGGATTCGCCGCTTGATTTTCCCACTCAAGCCTGCAGGCTGGTGGGGTCGATCCCGGCATGCGGGCGTCCGCTTGCCAGTTTTCTGGTGAGAGGAAAGTCCGGACATCGCAGGGCAGGATTCCCCGTGAAAGCGGGGGCATGGCAGGGTAACCGGTCATGACGGATAGTGTCACAGAAAATATACCGCCCCGAGCGAGTCGAGGGGTAAGGGTGAAAAGGGGAGGTAAGAGCTCACCGCTTCAGAGGTAACAATGAAGGCAGGATAAACCCAATCCGGTGCAAGGCAAAATAGGGAATCGGGCGGCCCGTCCTATGATTCCGGGTATGCCGCATTCCGCATCGCGGAAACTTCGCTCCGGCGAGGTAGATGAATGGGCGCACAGCCGGTCGCTTGCGACTGGCGGACAAAATCCGGCTTACAGCATGCCGGGATCGACACTTGCCGGCTCTCGTGGTCCGGAGCCTGTTTTTCGTTGCGTCCGGCGAACACGAATCGAGCGTTTTTCGGCCTTGACAGGGGGGGGCTCGCTCACCACTTTCCCGCCTCTTAAACATTTTCTGATATGGCTAATTGTAAATCCGCACTCAAATATATCCGTAAAACGGAGACTCGTACACTTCGCAACCGCCAGGTGAAGAGCCGCCTGAAGACCCTTGCCAAGAAGGTTGACGCAGCTGTGGCTGCCGGTGACAAGGATGCGCTCGGCAATGCTTCGCGCCTTTACATCTCCGCTTTGGACAAGGCCGGCAAGGCCGGTCTGGTGCACGCGAACAAGGTTGCACGTCACAAGGCTCGTTGCGCCCAGCTTCTGGCCAAGTAGAATTTTTCTACCCCACCCACTATGCCCTCGGTTTCGCTTGTCGAACCGGGGGTGTTTTGTTTTTACCTGCGGATATGGGACGTAGCAAATCAAGTAATGCGATCGGCTTTCCGCCGCCTTATCTCGGAGACCAGCCTCTGCGTCTGGAGGTGCTGGCTGAAACCGATGATTGGATTGCGCTGGATAAACCGGCCGGCGTTGCGATTCGTCAGCATCCCTGGAATGCCGGCGTGCCTGACATGGACTCCGCCTTGAATGCGCAGCTTGCATCCGGAAAGCCGGAATTGCTTCGTCGGAACGCTTCAGCCTTCGGTTCGGTTTATTATCTCGATCCCGAGGCGAGTGGGGTCGCGCTTTTCGGTAAAACCCGTGAGGCCGTTGGTACCTTGCGTAATTGCTTTGGTTCGCAGGAGATGCATTTCGTCTTTTACTGCATTGCCGGTGCAGCCGACGGGGGGGAGTGTGAGCTGCTCTGCGAGGCGCCGCTCTTGCCGCATCGGGTTAAGCCAAAGATGATCCCTTCCTCGGCGAAAGGAAAGAAGGCTTGGACACGCTTTACACTTGTCGGGGAGGGCGCTTCGGGCCTGTGTCTCTGGCGTGCGGAATGTGACTTTCTCCGACCGCATCAAATCCGCGCCCACGCGGCGACTTTGGGATTTCCCCTCCTCGGGGATGCCCTTTACGGCGGGGGGAGTGCTCCCAGCTTGAGAGATTTGAAGCCGAAGCAGCGGGGGCCGGGATTGGCAGGCTCTGCATTTGAGGGGCTGGCGCTGCATTTGGCGCTCCTGGAACCTGTCGATGGCGATTGTCTTCGGGCCCAGGTGCCGTCTTCTCTGGGCGTGTTCTTGAGGTTGTTGGGGCTGGAGCCGGAGCTGGCGGGAGGAGGTAAATAAAGAAAACGCTTTACATGGCTCCCCAATTTTGTCTTTCTCCGCCACTTTCCACTCTTTAATCGCACAAATACTGTAATGGGTAACCTTAAAAAGAAGCGTCGTCTCAAGATGAACAAGCACAAGCGTCGTAAGCGCTTGAAGTCGAATCGTCACAAGAAGCGGACTTGGTAAAGTCCCGCACTTGGGAGAGGTATTCCACCTACAATTTTCAAACGGCCCCGAAATGGGGCCGTTTTTTTTGCGCTGAAGATGGCGAAGGGACTGGATCCGCATTTCTACGTTAAACTTCGTAGAGTCTTTATTGGGGGGCTGGGTCTAGCTATGAGGTAAATGCCCCTGAATATTTGTAAATATCTTTTTATTAAAGGCTTTAGGTGATTAGTTTGGGCTTTTCGGCTTGCCCAGCTAAATGGGTGAGTTCAAAGATTGTCCCTGTGTTAGACTTAACCTGCTCTCTTGTGTACATACCGACGGGCCGTGGTTCCGGAAGCACTCTAATCTATCGCGCTGAATAATCGATATGCTGACTCCCAAGACGAAAGGTCTATACGTGGATGCGTCTGAGTTCGCCATTCTGGCAGCCAGGACCTCCGGTTATAAACTTCCGATTGAAATCGAGGAAATTGCCGAATTCCCGCTCAAGGATGGGCAGGATCCGGATGAAGTTCGTGCTTTCCTTGAAGAACTGGTCGAATTTAAGAACGCCTCTTATTATGTTTCCCGTTGCGGTGTCTACCCCGATAACCGTTTTGTCCGGTTCTTTGAGGCTGAGACGGTGAATAAAGCCAAGGATCCCAAGTATCTCTCCGAAGTGCTGAAATCAGAGTTCAGCGTGAATGCGGACGAGAACAGCATCTCGATTCTGGATGCGCGTGACGGCTCGGATTTTGATTTTCAGAAGAGCCTCAGTAAGAAGCTGGTCTTCTGCGGCGGGCCGACCGTTGCCTTCCAAAAGGAGCAGGATAAACTGCTCAGCTACGGTGTCTATCCCGGCCGTTTGGAACTCTCCACCATTACGACCTTGGGCGGCGTTTGCGATTATGCCCGCTTTAATAGCATCAAGGCACCGATCCTTAGCTTCGAGCTGACCTCGAAGAGTGCCAATATTTTTATTCAGAACCAGGGGCAAGTTGAGGTCGCCCGGCCTCTGCCTTTCGGCCTCGATAGCATTTATCCGATGTTGCAGCGTGAGCTTGGTCTCAAGGACGAGGCTTCGGCGCGAAAGCTGTTTTTCTCCAACACCTTTGATTTCGCGGAAATGGGTCCGAAACTGCTGCGGCGCATGACCAAGGAGTTGCAGGCGACGGCCGGATTCTATGAAGTGCAGACCGGCCAGACTATCGAAAAGGTATTTCTTGGCATGCTTCCCAAAAACCTGAGTTGGGTGGCCAAGACTGTTTCGGATTCGCTGGGCTTGGAGATTATGCAGCCGGACCTCGGCGCCTGGTTGGACAGCCTGAAGGTCAAGGTTTCGGATAAAGTCGAACTTTCGAGTCTGGGAGGCCGCTGGATGGGCCTGTTCAGCCTCATGGGGGAATTTCACTTAAGGGAGGAAGTTGCCAGTGAGCAGGAATAAAAAAGATATTCAACCGTACTGGCGGCCGAATTTCAATATCCCGTCCACCTTGCCGGATATCAAGGTGATCCGGACCGGATTCATCGTTAATTCCATCGCGATTGGTGTGGCGCTGATTGCCGCGGTCCTTCTTTTGCAGAAGGAATACAAGGCCTACTCGCTGGGCGCGACGATCCAGGAGCTGCAGCAGCAGATCACGGTGGCTGAAGCGGACGACAATTTACATTTGAAGACGAGTCAGCGCTTTCGGGATGCCGCTAATTATGTCATCGAGGTGGATACCTTCTATTCTGCGCCCTGGTTGGCACACGAGTTTGTGGCGGATCTGCTCACGCTCAGGCCGAAGGATCTGATCTTTACCCGCTTGGCGTTGTCCGAGCAGGTCGTGAAGCAGAAGAATAAGAATATCGTGGAATGCCGGATCACGATTTCCGGTGAAGTCCGCGAACTGCCCGTACTCGATGAGTTTAAGAATGCCTTGCAGGAAGCGGAATTCCTGAACCAAGCGGAGTATACCCGTGAAATCAGTGAATCGCTTGAATCCAAGAATCTGAAGACGGGGATCTTCCCCTATCGCCTGACCATCGTGCTGACACCAAGCGCAGCAAAGCCTGTGAAGAAGGGAGGAGCATGAAGCCCAAGGACATTATAGATCTTATCAAGCAGTATCCACTCGCAGTGGTATGTGTGATCGTGGCATTGATCAGTGCCGTGACCTACTACCTGCGTGGCGATATTTTGGGAGAACTGACTACGACTGAGACGGAATTGACGTCACGTCTGCGGGTCATCGACGAGAATTCAAAGAATTCGAAAGGTCTGGAAGCGGATGCGAAGTCCTTGGAGGAAAAGGTCGAACTCATTGAGTCCCGTCTTTTTCAACAGGACGAGCGCGCGATTAATACCAATTTCTTCTATTCCTTCGAGGATGATGTCGATGTGGTCATTTCGAATGTGAACCAGTTGCCCGGAGAAGATCCTGTTTTCGCTCCGAAAGGGCCGCATGCTTTGAAATTGCATGGTACCCTTGTTTACGAGATCACGGTGAACGGCAGCTTTCCTCAATTGGCAAAGTTACTGTATGCGCTCAATGCGGCGGATCCGTTTATCCGTGTGTCGGATCTGCAAATGGCCCAGTCGGGCAAGAGTTTGACCCAGCTTGACGCAAAGATCCGAGTCGTCGTTCTGGCTGAAAAGAGGGAAGGAGGTAAATCATGATCAACTTGCGCATCGTGTTCACCGCGGTGATGGGCTTCTGTTTGGTGCAGGCGCTGCCGGCTAAGTCCTCGCTCAAGTTAACCGGAGGGAAGGGGATGGTTTTGAAGATCCAGAACCGGGAAGAGGTGCTGGAGGCGACTGACCGCTATTTATCCAAGGCGGATTCGCGTTTTCTCAGTGTGGTTGAAAATATGGAGAATCCATTTTCGTTTGAACAGCAACCGGAGGAAGCGGTCGTTGGGGTGGCTACATCCGATGACGGGCTGGTTGACGTTCCGGCGACCCCGGTTGTCTATGATGACGCCAGCATACTCAAGGCGATTGGAATCAGCCTGGCTAAGCAGGTCCGGGGGACCATGGCCCGCGGCTCGACCCGCTACATGCAGTTGCAAGGGGGGGGCTTACTCCGGATGGGCTCGTCATTTCCTGCGAAACTTCCGGACCTTCCCGGTCAGGAATTCAATGTCACGATTCTCGAGGTGACCACCGAAGGATTCAAGATAGGGATGAAAGAGCTGGCCGAGACCATTCCGTTTGCCACCAGTTCCAACAGTAATTCCAGCATTTCTTTGTCTAACGAATAAAATAATAATACATAACTCTAACTAAACAATAAACCGAACAAATCGCTTAAATTTAACCCAAGCTCACTGTCTATGAAAAAGAACAAAGTCATATTCGCGCTGCTGGCTCTGCCCATCATTGCCCGGGCGCAGGCAGCAGATCCGGCGACTGAGGATATGAATGTATCCGATGTGGTCGTGGTCGAAGAAATCGCAGCCGTCGATAGCACGGCCAGCCCGGCTTCGGATGTCGCAGTCGTTGTCGAAACATCCGATCCTGTTGTCGTCGAAATCCCGGAACTGCCGATCGAAGGGGCCGCTCTTGCGAGCGAGCCGGAAATCGCCGAAGTCACCACGGCCTTGCCGAGTGATTCCGATATTGTCCTGGAGCTGCCGGACGCTGCAACCAGTGGTGGTGAAGCGGTCATGGCTGAAGAAGAGAAGATCTCCGTCGACTTCCTCGAGGAAGACGTCCGTATCATCCTGCGTAATGTGGCGGATCTCTTTGATCTCAACCTTGTGATTCCAGAGACCCTGCAGGGCCGCTCGACGGTGAAGCTTCGCAACATCACCTGGCGCCAGGTCTTTGAAGTTGTTCTGGAGCCTTTCGGCTACACTTACGTTGAAGACCGCAATATCATCCTGATCAAGAGTATCGAAGAACTGACCACTGAGCCGGTGGACACCCGCGTGTTTGTCGTGAATTACGCGCAGGCCAAGGATCTGCAAGGTTCCATCGCACCGTTGGTCGATGCTGCCGCTGGTGGACGTATTCAGGTCGATGTGCGGAGTAACGCGCTGATCATTACCGAGCGTCCTTCCCGTATGAACAAGATCCAAGATATCATTGATCGTCTGGATACGGCCACCGAGCAGGTGATGATCGAGTCCAAGTTTGTTGAAGTGACGGATACGGATTCCAAAGATCTGGGGATCAACTGGAGTTCGCTTCAGGATTTCACCCTTCAGGCTGCCAGCGACTTGACCTCTGAAGACGGTAGCTTGGGTGGCATTACCCGGCAAATTGTACGTGAAGGAGGCGAAACGATCTTGCGTGCCGACACGGCTGTTCTCTCTGCCGATGCCTTCCAAGCGGTTGTGAGCGCTTTGGACTCGAAGAATAATGTGGAGCTGGTCTCCAATCCGACGGTTGTTACGCTGAACAATACGCAAGCCAAGATTGCGATCGGGCAACGCTATCCGATTCCGAAATACACCTTCAATGCTGAGACCGGCACCCGCCAGTTGGATGATATCGAATTCGAAGATATCGGCATCAACCTTGATGTGACGCCTCAGGTGAACAGTGCCGGTTTCATTAACATGAAGATTATTCCGGAAGTTTCCAGTACGGAGGAGTTCGCCTTGATCGAAGGGACGCAGATTCCGATCATCGATAGTCGTCGTACTGAAACCTCGATTGTCATCAAGGATGGATACACCCTGGCAATTGGTGGCCTGACCGAGAATACCATCTCCAAGGAGTCCTCGCGTGTTCCTTTCATTGGGGATGTGCCGGGTATTGGTCGTTTGTTCCGCAGCGATTCTGATTCGATCCGTCAGCGTAACCTGATTATCTTTATCACCGCCAAGACCTTGAATCCGGACGGTTCGACATACAAGGATGTCATTGATCCGCGTATGATTGAGCAAATGGATATCCTGCCGAGCGAGATTCCCGGCTACAAGGTGCCGGCCACTGAGTTGCAGAAGATCGACGAATTGACGTCCATTAAGGAAAAAGAACTTCGTGAAGAGGAAGCCAAGCGCTTGAGCACGACGATCCAAGCGATTGAGGATGCCAAATACCGCAAGCAACTCTTGGAAGAGCGCAAAGCACTTGAAGAAGATGGTGGCAAGCGCAGCTCCTACGATCGTCTCTAAGGCCAGACCTTAACATTTGTGCAAGAAGCGCGGTTCCTTTCCGGAATCGCGCTTTTTTTGTGTATCGTCGATGAGCGGGTATGTATGACATTCCGTTTGAAGTTGAGTGTGACTGACACCCCTCCACCGCTTTGATAAGCTGAGGACAGGCCGTTTTACGGTCCTTTGGGATCATTCGGGATTCATCATGTTTGGCTCTTCCCCTTTTACCAGCACGGGAGGGCGATTGTCCCGAATCGCCGTGCGACCGAGTGCTGCAAAACTTCCATAAGTTTTCGAAGTGGTATTACCGAACCGCAGAAGCAACGAGCATGAGCATAAGGCCGGTTTGTCAAATCGGAGCGGTTTGTTTCATCCGTGCCATTCACGATGAACCCGAATGGCACGGACTTAAGGCAATGATCCGTAGTGGCGACTTCAGTCGCCAGCAAGTCGACGCACCTGCAGGACGTAATATGGCAGCTAAAGCAGCCACTACCGCCCAAAGCCTCTATAGGCCCAAATATTCAATTCCCCTCATTAAGTCCGTGCCATTCACGATGAACCCAAAAAAAGCCCGGCGTTGCCGCCGGGCTTTGAAAGAGTGCCAATCAGGTTATTTGTTGAAGAGTCCCTTGATGCTCTCGCTTGCCTTGTTGACGGCATCACCTGCGGCGTCACCCAGCGCTTTGGTGGTGCTTTCGGTGCTAATGCCGCTTTCCGCGATGGCGGGGCCGATATTGGCGAGGACCTGGGTCAGAATGAGATTGGTTGCCTGGGCCAGAGTGACGGATTGATCGCCTTCGCCGATATCAGTCATCTCGATACGGGGAAGTGTCACGGTTTGGCCGACGCCGAGTGCACCGACGTAAACGGTGCATTCGTCGATCACGAGCTGTTTGATCACGACCTTTTTGGAAGCCCCGTCACTTTCGGTAGCGGTCTCCTCCGAGGGGGCGGTCTCAGAGGAACCGCCGGTGAAGTCCTCAATATTCTTGAGCAGATCTTTCACGTTCGAGCCCATGAGCTTCTTTTCATAACTCATTTCAGGTTTATTGATGATGATCTTGTTGATCACAATCTTGTCGCTGAACACGGTTCCTTTATCGATTTCGACTTCGATTTCCCCGAGCGCGAAGATGTTTTCACTCTGATAGCCTTCGGGATTGCCAATGTAAAGTCCGGTCAGCTTGCCGTTACCGGAGAGGACGGATAGATTGACGGCATCGAGCCGGACGGTCGTTTGAGTCACGCGAGGGCCGTAAGTCTCAACCCCGTTCTTAATCCCCGAATTCAGGGCACTCGAGCCGAAGAAATAGATGGCAGCTACGCCTGCAACGGCCAGCAGCACAAGAATGAGCAGAATTTTCTTTATCATAATATATTGGGTTAAAGGTTTATCTCTGAACCTAACTGCTTAATTTGATGAAAAGATGTCGACTTGCAAAGAAAAGGCGAAATTCGAGCTGTCGGTTCCGGCCGGGTTGGACGTACCGGAGGGCTTCGTTCCAGTCGAATTGTACACGGACCGGTCAGTGGCCGCGGATGCCGGCTTGGCGGTTTTGGCGATGGGTGAGGCCTATTGGCTGATCCTGCATGAGGAGAACTATATCCTATGCGTGCGCGAGAAGGCCATTACCGCTGTTCGGCAGGAACTGGATGCTGTGTCGGGCATGCGCTTACGGCACCCGCAGCGTTCCCGTTTCGTCTATGAGGATTTCGAGGTCGGCTACACTTCCTTCATCCTTTACGGCTTGGTCCTGATTGCGCTCTTCATTGCGCAACAGGGTCTGCCTCTGGTGGACCGGGGGGCGGGAGATGCCGTGGCGATCATCCGCGCACATGAGTATTGGCGGATCGTAACCGCGCTGGGCTTGCACGGCGATCTGGTGCATCTCGTCTCCAACCTTGTGGCCGGTATGGGCTTTGCCTTTTTTGTCGCACGTTTCTTTGGGGCAGCTGCCGGCTGGCTGTTGATTTTTATTTCAGGCGTTCTGGGCAACGGTTTGAATGCCTGGGTTTACTACCCGGAGGCACACCTGTCGATTGGCGCTTCGACCGCCATTTTCGGGGCACTCGGACTTTTAACCGGGGTGGGGGTTCGGGCGGCCCTCTCGGAGCCGGATCGTCGGCTCAATATGCCGCTCTGGTTTGTACCGGTCTTTGGTGGGTTAACCTTGCTCGGACTGCTGGGAATGGGGGATTACCGGGTGGATGTGGCCGCGCATATTAGCGGATTCTTTTGTGGGGGGCTCATCGGTTTTGTCGCTGCCTTTTTTCAATCCTTTTTTCGTCGGGTCCAGGGCTTTGCCTGGTTGAGCGGGGCGCTGGTTCTGGGCACATTCGCGATTGCCTGGTGCTTTGCTATCTAGGTGGCAAATAGCTTTACCTTCGGAGGCGGGCATTGTAGCTCATACAGGATGACGGACACGAACCCCAACCATGTTGCTGTAGGCAAGCAAGCCATGCACGCAGAAGCGGTCGCGATTCAAATCGCGGCCGACCGCCTGGATGCTGCCTTCGATAAGGCCGTAGAGTTGATCCTGAGGTCAAAGAGCAAGCTCGTGATTTGTGGTATCGGCAAGTCCGGCCATATCGGCTCGAAATTGGCCGCAACTTTCTCCAGCTCAGGAATCCCCTCGGTTTTCCTTCATGCCGCGGAAGCGATTCATGGGGACCTTGGGGTGTACCAACCGGGCGACCCGACCATTGTGCTCTCTAAAAGTGGCAGTACCGCCGAGGTTCTGCGGCTGATGCCCATGTTCCGGAAGTTTGAATCGCCTGTGATTGCCATCGTGGGCAATACCGAATCACCCATTGCGGAGAAGGCAGATGTCGTGCTCGACGCGAGTGTCGAGAAGGAGGCGGACCCCCTGAACCTGATGCCGACTTCGAGTTCGACGGTCAGCCTGGCCATGGGAGATGCGTTGGCGGCAGCCCTGGTCAAAGCCCGCGATTTCACGGCAGAGGAATTTGCCACCTTCCATCCCGGCGGCCAACTCGGGCGCAACCTGCTCATGACCGTGGGGGAGGTGATGCACCCCGCGCCCAAGGTCGCCTGTGCCCCGGAAACCGCAAGCTTGCGCGAAGTCGTGATCGCGATGACCCGCTATCCCTTGGGGGCTGCCTGTGTTGTGAATGAAGAGGGCAAACTGCTTGGTTTAGTGACTGACGGAGACATCCGGCGCTTGCTTTCCAGTGAGGACGATATTTTGGGCAAGGCGGTTGGTAACTGTATGACCCGCAACCCGATTTCCGCGCAATCCGCCATGTCACTCGGCGAAGCGCTTCGCATTATGGAAGACCGCCCGTCGCAGATCTCGGTCTTGCCGGTGGTGGAGGAAGCCAGTGGACGCTTGGAGGGACTGCTGCGTCTGCACGATGCCTATCAGCCCAGCTTTTCCTAGCGCAGGCGGCTAGGGCCTGTGCCGCCTCAGCAAGCTTTCCGGTTTGTCGATGAAGTGTTTGGAGAGCTCCTCGATCAGGTAGTCGCGGGCGTCCTCCACTGAATCGATGATGTGGAAGAGGGCCGGATCTTCCGGTGAAATGGTGCCCCATTTCACCATTGCGTCGAAATCAATCACGTCATTCCAGAACTCGCGTCCGTAGAGAAGAACCGGAGGCCTGTTCTCGATCTTGTTGGTTTGGATCAAGGTGAGTGTTTCGAAGAGCTCGTCCATTGTGCCGAAACCGCCGGGGAAGGCGACCAGTGCCTTGGCCATCGAGACGAACCAGAACTTCCGCACGAAGAAATAATGGAACTCAAACTGTAGCTCCTCCGGAATGTATTCGTTGACGCGCTGCTCGAACGGGAGGCTGATTCCGAGGCCGATCGATTTGCCTCCGGCCATTTGAGCCCCTTTGTTGGCGGCTTCCATGATCCCGGGGCCGCCTCCGGAGCAGATGGTGAAGCGCTTGCCGTGGTCTTCCGGCAGGCTCATGGACCACTCGGTCATGAGTCGGGACAGCTCGACCGCATCGTCGTAGTAAGGCGACATGCGCAGATTCGCTTCGGCTATGTGGAGGGCGCGCTTTTCTGCCGGGGTCGGGTGCGACGGGTCCGCAATCCGGGCCTTCACCTTCTCCAGTTCCCGGCGGGCACGCTCGGGGGGGAGCGTGCGGGCCGAACCAAAGAGCACGATGGTGTCGTCAATATTCTCTTCTGCGAAGCGCAGGCTCGGTTCCGTGAATTCGCACAGTACGCGGATACTGCGGGCGGCATCACTATTCAGGAAATCCAGATTTTTATAGGCTTTGAGGGGCCATTCGTCGCGGGAGCAATCTCTTGGGAGGGTCATGGTAATGATCAGAAATAGTTATATGAGTGCTACGCTATATAAACAGCAGCGATTGGCAACTGTTCCGCCCCTGTGTTTTTGGGTTGCGAGGCTGCGGGGGGACGCTTCTCTTAGACGTTTTTCTCCCTCCGCCGCCTAGACAAGCATGTATCTCAAACAGATCGAAATTAGTGGTTTTAAAAGTTTTGCTGATCGGACTCGCTTGGACTTGCGCAAAGGGATCACTGCCGTGGTGGGGCCGAACGGCTGTGGGAAAAGTAACATTGTCGATGCGATTCGCTGGGTTCTAGGGGAGCAAAGTGCGAAGGCGCTGCGTGGATCCTCGATGCAGGATGTCATTTTCGAGGGTACGGACAAGCGAAAGGCCCTGCCGACCTGCGAGGTCTCCCTGACCTTCACCGACTGTGAAGCGGATCTGGGGACCGCTTTCAATGAGGTGGAGATTTCCCGCCGGGTGACCCGGGACGGAGGTAGTGACTACTATATCAACGGCAAAGTCTCCCGCTTGAAAGACATTCAGCGCCTCTTTGCCAACACGGGGGTGGGACGTGTGTCCTATTCCTTCATGCTGCAGGGGCAGATCGACCAAATTCTTTCGACCAATCCGGCCGAGCGGCGTACGATTTTTGAAGAAGCGGCGGGCATCACCTTATACAAGGCCCAGCGCAAGGAAGCGTTGAACAAGCTGTCCCTTGTGGATGCCAACCTGGCTCGTGTGACCGACGTGATTGAAGAGGTGAGCCGCCAGATCGGGTCCCTGAAGCGTCAGGCCAGCAAGGCCTTACGTTATCAGCGTATCAAGCACCGGCTGACCCACCTTGACCTGGCCTACTCCTCGCACCGCTACTCCGAACTGAAGTCCGGGATCGATGAATTGTCGGCCAAGGCGGTCGAGCTCCGCAAGAAGGTCGAGGTTCAGAATGAAGGCCTGTCGACGGACGAGGCGATCCTTGCGGAAAAGAAGGGCGCGCGTGGCGAGCTCTTCGAGACCATGCAGGAGTTGCAGCAGCGTGTTTACAACCTGCGTTCCGAAAAGGAGAATGCCGATAATCAGGCCGAGTTTGCGGATATCCGTTCGAGGGACCTGATGGGGCGGATCGAGGAGTACAAGAAAGAGATCGCCGAGTTGGACGCGCAGCAGAAAGCCCTGGCCGAGCGCGCCGAAAATGAGAGTGAGAACAAGCAGATGCAGCTCGGTGTGGTGGACGATTCCGACCGCATCTTTCGTGACCGCAGTGCCGAACTGGTACGTTCGCAGGAGGAACTCGGCGAGATGGAGGCACGTTTGCAGGAGCGCCGTCAGGCGGTCTTGCAGGCGGAGAACCGGATCAACCGTGCCCGCTCCCGCTGCACTACCCTTGAAGTCGAGCTCAAGACCTATCAGGTGAAGCACGCTTCGCTCAACGAGGCGATTTTGACCCTGAAGCAGGAAGTCGAAGTCCTGGAGCGCGGTTTGGTCGAAATTCAGCACCTGCTGGAAAAGCGCCGCGAAGAGCAGGCCTCCAGCGAGTCCGCTCTCGAGCAAGCCAGGCAGGAGTCCAGTAGCACGCTGGTCGCGTTCCGTTCCAAGCAGGAGCAGATCCAGGAACAGGACCGGAACGTGGCGCGGAAGACGGCGCAACTCAATGTCCTGGAAAACCTGCAAGCCAAGTTTGAAGGCTTCGGGGAAGGCGCGAAAGCTATTCTGGGCGGCAAGCTCGGCGAGACTGCGGGCGAGGCCAATGTCACGATTCTCTCGAAGGAATTCAAGGTGGCGGCAGCCTATACCGGCGCCTTGGAGACCCTGTTGGGCTCGGCGATTGACGCGCTTTATGTGGGCAATTCCGGCAAGACGCTGGCCATTGTACGCAAGCTTGAAGCGGAACTGCTGGGGCGAGCCTGCCTGCAAATTGACACTTTAGGTTCCGGTTTCAGTCCCGCGTCCAACTTGCCGAACGGCTTGGTTCCGGCCAATTCCGTGGTCGAGGCCCGGGATGCCGACTTGGCCGATCCCGTCAAGAGACTGCTTGGGGGCTGCTATTTTGCCGAGGATTTGGCCTCGTTTGTCGAATACTGGGAAGGCAATCCCGGATTTAATTTCCTTTATGTTGCGACGAAAAACGGAGAGCTCATCGACTGCCGCGGGCTGATCTACGGCGGTCGCGAGTCCGGCAAAAAATCCTCCAGTGTGCTTGAGCGTGAAGCGGAGATCCGCCAATTGCGTGCCGAGATCGATACCGGGCGCAAGGAATTGAATGCACTGCGTGAGCAGGCCGCGGAGTTGGATGATAAGCGCAATGCTGCCGAAGCGGCGGTGGAAGAGCAGCGCCAGCGGCTCTCCGAGCTCTCCGGCGAGGTTTCCGGGCTGATGGCCGAAGAGCGCAACCAGGAGCAGAAAATCGAGCACAACGCGCGTTCCCGTCAAAGCAGCGAGGATGAGCTGGAAAAATTGGACCTCCAGCATGCGGACTCGGTGCAGGAGCTTGAAGAAGCCCAGCAGGAGCTTTCGGCTGCGGAAGAGGGACTGGCCGCCGAGCGTCAGAGCAACACGGACTTGGAAGATGCGATCGCCCATGCCCGTGAAATCCGCGACCAGAAGCGCGAGGCCTTGGCCGATGTACGGCTGGAACTGGCCGAGAAGAAGCAGCGCCTCGAAAGTGTGGACCGGATCCTGAGTGAAGTGCAGCGGGAGACCGCCAGCATTCAGGACCGTGTGCTACGCCGTAATCAGGAGATTGACACCGTCAACGAGCAGATTGCCGGCTTTGAGCAGACCGCCGTGATGGAACGGGAGAAAAGCGAGGAGCTCGCCCATACGCTTCAGGTGGCGACCGATCAGCTCGATCAGGATCGTGCCAAGCTAAAGGATATGGACCTCTCCATTGCCGAGATTGACAATAGCCTGGGGGGCCGCCGCGGAGAGGCCAAGACCCACGAGCAGGAACTGAACAAGTTGGAGGTCAAGCTGGCCGAGTCCCGCTCGCAGCTTGGTTTCGTCGAGTCCGCCGCGGAGGGGGATTACCAGGTGCATCTCGGTGAGGTGGACTGGAAGGCCGAACTCTGGGAAGCCAATCTCGAGTTTGAGAAACGCGTCAACCTCGACGATCTCGACGATCCCGACAAGATTGCAGCCCAGCCCAAGCATGAGCGCCGGGACCCGAACGAAGAAGAACTGGCCGAAATGGACGGCACCGACTGGTCCTCTGTAGAGCAGGAAGTGTCCGAGTTGAAGGGGCGTATTGCCAACATGGGGCCGGTGAACCTGGATGCCATCAGCGAATATGCGGACCTCAAGGAGCGCTTCGACTTCCTCAAGGGGCAAAGCGAGGACCTCTGGAACTCAAAGAACGCCTTGATCCAGACGATCGACGAGATCAACGAGACCTCCCAGAATCTGTTCCGCGACACCTTCGAGCAGGTGAAGAAGAATTTCGCGTTCACCTACGAGAAGATCTCCGGTGGTGGCTCGTCCGATCTGGAGCTGATTGACGCGGAGGATCCGCTGGAGTCGGGGATCGAGATCATCGCCCGTCCTCCGGGAACCCGCCTTAAGAGCGTGACTCTGCTCTCCGGTGGCCAGCGGACCATGGCCGCGGTGGCGCTCCTGTTTGCGATCTACATGGTCAAGCCGAGTCCCTTCTGTGTGCTCGACGAGATCGATGCGGCGCTCGACGATGCCAATATCGGCCGATTCTGCGATACCCTGCACGGGTTCACGGAGAAGTCCCAGTTCCTCATTATTACCCACAACAAGCGTACCATTTCGAATGCGGATACCGTCTTTGGGGTGACCATGCCCGAAAAGGGAGTCTCCAAGCTGCTCTCCATGCGCTTCAACAAGGATACGAACCGTCCGGAGTTGGCTGCCGTCGGTGATTCCAGCCAGCCTTTCTAAGACTTTTGGGGGTGGCTTCGGTGCTCCTTTGCTTTCAGGCAGCGAGGTTTTGCCTTTTCCTCTTTATTCCCAACTGTTGTGCCCATGAGCGACTCAGAAACGCGGGTAGAAGACTTGAAGGCGAAGGTTCTGGCATTCGCGCGCGAGCGTGACTGGGAGCAGTTCCACGCCCCGAAAAACCTCTCTATGGCGATTGCGGCCGAGGCGGCCGAACTGATGGAACACTTTCTCTGGCAATCCTCCGAGCAGTCCCGTACGGATCTGTCGAATCCGGAATTGCGCGGCAAGGTGGAGGAGGAACTGGCGGATATCCTGATGTACGCCCTTGAGTTCGCCAATGTTACCGGAATCGACCTTTCGGAATGCATTGAACGTAAAATGCGTCGCAATGCCGAAAAATATCCAATCGAAAAGGCGCGCGGGCGAAGTTCTAAATATACTGAATTGTAGAGACTTGCGGATTCGATTGGGGCGGAGCTCGAACTTTTTACACAAAATCTTCGGCATTTTTGAACGTTCTGCGCACCCCTGCGTCTATAACTACATATTTCGAAAGTGTTTAAGTTTGTTGTTTGTGATACGCCGCTTTTTTCAAGCGGCGTATTTTTTTTGCCCGGATCGGGCCGCTGGCGGGTGCTTGCTAACGAAAAGAAAGAAAATTTCCGACAACTTTGAACGTTTTGCCTGCAGGCCCGTCTATTACATCAGATTCACTTCATTGTGTAATTAGTTTGTTGTTTGTTGGAGAGCGCCGCTTTGCTTGCAAGGCGGCGTTTCTTTTAGTCTAAGTTGTATCGGTTCGACTGCCATGGAGCTATTCTAGATGAAAGTCTATCTACTCAGACACGCCAAAGCCGTTCCCGGCTTTCCTGATGCCAGCCGCTGCCTAGCCGAAAGGGGGCGCGCTCAGGCTCTGGCGATGGGCCGGTTTTTCAAAGGAAAAGCCAGCTTTGCGCCTCGCGTACTCTGGCACAGCCCACTGGCGCGTGCCGTCGAGACCGCAGAGCTCTTCCTTGAAGCTTGGGGCAGTGCGGTGAGTGAAACCGGGGAGATGGAAGCCCTGGAGCCGGAAATGGACCCTCAACCCGTGATCGACGCATTGGAGCGCTGCACCTCGGATATCCTCATCGTCGGGCACAACCCCAATCTCGAAATCCTGGCTTCGCAGCTCCTTTGTGAGGAACGCTGCCGCAGTCGTATCTGCCTGAAAACCGGAAGCATGATCTGCCTCGAATGGGCGCCGGTCTCCAACTACGGTCAATTCGGTCCCTGTATCCTGCGCTGGATGATGGACCCGCGCCTACTGGCCTGAGCTTGGCACTATTCGTTTTCTGAGCTGGGCCGCTGTATCAAGCCCGGATCAGCCACCGCGTAGCGGATTGCCCTGAGCCTTGTCGAAGCGGTGGAGGGGTTCTGGTCAAGGCGTTCCTGGTTTCCCCTCCTTCGCGACTATGAATTTTTAATAGGGAGCATCGCTCCTGTTTCGGCGTGCTGCTCATCTACCCCTTCGGTAGCATCAGGTCGGTCTCACGGCGCATCCAGTGGTGGAGGTGTTCCATGAGTTCTTTGCCCACATCGACGATGTCGGCGGGGGCGTCGCTGGGGGCGGGCTGATTGAGGATGTCCTTGGCGGTGCTGCGCAGTCCGTTCGGTACCTGGGGCCACCAGGACTCATTGACGGGAAAGCCTTCGTCCCGGAGCAGGAGATAGATGCCTTTCAGTGCGACGATCTCCGGCGTCTTGCCGCTGTTGAAGGCATCGAAGCTTCGTTCGGCGAGTGCGAAGAGGGTATCGGCATCCGGCATATGGGGGGCGTTGAGGATAATGATCTGGCTGAAATGGGCGGCGTGCTGCAAGCGTTTGTACACCTTGCCGATCGCATCACGGCGGAGGAGGGGACGGTAGTCACGGACGAACCGGGTGGTGCCTTGGCGGGCCTGTTCCAGTTCGATTTCCGCGGTGTCGAACAGGTCCGGTGTGACCGCCTGTGTGTTCTTGCGGGAGACACGTTTGAGGCAGACGCAGGCCCCTTGTTCGGCGGAAAGGATGTCCAGTTTTAGGTAGGACTCGCCGGTCAGGGTGCTGCGCAGGAGTAGGGCGCGCTCGGTCGTGGTAGGGGCGCCCATGTCAACTAGAGAAAGGTGCCGGGCGCTTCGGCTTCGGCGGATTTCGGGTTATCAATCGTGACCGCCTGGCTCGGGTTGTAGGGTGGCACCACGGCCCCGCCCGAGATGATCAGCTTCATGCCGTCCACCACCGACATTTCGAGCCGTGTGATATCTTCCTCCGGCAACATGAGGAGGAAGCCGCTGGTCGGATTCGGAGTGGTGGGAATAAATACATTGACGATGGATTCACCGGTGACGGCCTGCGTTTCGCCGCTGGCTTTCCCCGTCAAGAATCCGATCACGTAGGAGCGGGAT
Organism: Coraliomargarita parva; assembly: GCF_027257905.1. Lineage (NCBI taxonomy): Bacteria > Pseudomonadati > Verrucomicrobiota > Opitutia > Puniceicoccales > Coraliomargaritaceae > Coraliomargarita > Coraliomargarita parva. The sequence goes on along the minus strand of NZ_JAPZEI010000008.1, from coordinate 156,264 downwards.
CGCGGATATTCGAGCAGGACCACTTCTTGGAAGACTGCCTTTTTCTGTTGGCTGAAGGTGTCGACGATCTGTTTGACCGTACGATAGACGGAATTGATGAACGGCAGGCGGTCCAGGGCACGTTCGAAGGTATTGAGCAGCATGCGTCCGATGACCAGTCGTGAACCGAAACCCAGTAGGGTGATGAGGATAAAGACGACGAGGACGGAAATGGCTTCCAGCAGGAGTTGGATCTGCGGTTGTTCGCGCAGGTCACGGTCGAGGAACCAGAAAAAGAGGTTGCTGGCCGGGGTGCCGAGTTTTTCCAGCAGGAAGCTGATGATGATCACAGTCACCCCCAAAGGAAGGATGACGAGGACCCCGGTGAGGAAAGCATTACGAATCGCACGAAACATGGTATTGGCAGGGAGAGAAAGCATGTGCGGGTGAAAAAGCGAATCGATTTCAATCTTTGAGCGCTGCCGTTACATGACGATAATGTGGCATTTCCCTTGCGATCGGCCCGCTTCCCGCTCCTGTAGCAGCATGCAAAACCTACAGTTGAAATATGCCGGCCTGGTTTTCGATATGGACGGCACGCTCGCGGACACGATGCCGACGCACTTTGTGGCCTGGACGCGGACGATGCATAAATACGGGATCGAGTTTCCGGAGGATCGCTTTTATGCGCTGGGCGGGGTGCCCGCACCGGTCATTATTGAAATGCTGGCACGCGAGCAGGGCAAGCAAGTGGACGTGGACGCCGTGACGGAGGAGAAGGAGCTGCTCTTTCTCGACCTGCTGGAGGATGTGCAGCCCATTCCTGAGGTGGTTGCGATCGCCGAAGCTCATCGCGGCCATATGCCCTTGGCGGTGGCCACGGGCAGTATGACCTGGGTGGCGGAACGTATTCTGGGCGCGCTTGGGATCCGTGAGTGGTTTGGTGCGGTCGTGGGGGCGGAGCAGGTGAGCCAGCCCAAGCCTGCGCCGGACGTGTACCTTCTGGCGGCTCAGGGTATCGGCGTCGATCCGGCAAACTGTCATGCTTTTGAAGATACGGAACTGGGTATGGAAGCCGCCCGCAATGCCGGCATGGATGTCATCGATGTGAATCCCCTGCGCCGGGTCGGTCAGGCGAGTTAAGCGCTGCCGCAAGGTCGAATAGCATTGCATGGGGAGTTGCGGGGAAAATGATGCCTGCATGATTCCCCGCGTCCGGATGCGTTCCTGTAGTCTGGTTGGCTGGTGCCTACTGGCTGCCGGTGCACTGTTGGCTGCAGACGAAGCGGTGACAGAGGAGACGCAGCCCCCTGTATCGCCTCTGCAGGCGGCCTTGGAGACGCGCTATGCGCCTTATGCGGACTGGGAGGGGCTGATTGCCCCGGATCGGGTTTCGGACGTTTCAGAGGCTCGCTACTGGCGGACTCCGGATGTGATTCGCGCCGGACGTACGGTGGACGCACCGGCGCTGGCCGGCTTGAGGGTGGCTTTGGATCCCGGGCATATCGGTGGTATTTGGGCGGAGGCGGAAGGGCGTCATTTTCGCATTTCCGAAACGGATTATTGGGTGCGGGAAGGGGAGCTCGTGCTCTTGGTGGCGCGTTTGCTGGAGTCCCGCTTGTCGGCCTTGGGGGCGGAAGTTGTTCTTTTGCGGGAAGATGCCACGCCGGTGAACCCGAAGCGCCCGATCGACTATGTGGAGGGCGTGGTTCGCCGCCGCCCGTTGCCTCTGGACGGATCGATGGCTTCCTTGACGGATTATATCGTATCGGTCCGGGATGAAGCCACCCGCCTTGCGGTGGTGTCGAATGAGCTACAGGCCCGGGCGAACCGTGTGAACCGTGAGATCCGACCGGATGCCTTCATCTCCTTGCATATCAATGCCGCGGTTTGGCCCGAAACGGAAGACGGCTCGCTCCGCTTGGTGCCGAACGGCCACTCCCATGTGCTGATCTTCGGCTGTCTGACTCCTTCCGAAATCAAGATCCCGCGCCAGCAGGAGGCTCTGGCCGTGAAGCTCGGAAATGGTAGTGGTCCGGTGGAGTTGGAACTGGGGGCGGCTTTGGCGGCGTCTCTGGGGGCGGCCATGGGCTTGCCGCCCTCGGTCTATAACAAGAAAAATGCCGTCCTGCCGTATCCGGAAGAGCCCTACCTCTGGGCCCGGAACCTAATGCTGCTGCGTACGGTCGAGTGTCCGTCGGTCTTGCTGGAACCCTTTCTGGCTAATTCGGTCGACGGCTATACGCGTATCCAGAATGCACTGACAACCCGGGCTGCAGGTGAACCGCCGGCCGAGGACGATATCCTTGTGAGTTATGCCGACGCTGTTGTCGCCGGCGTGCTGGCAGTTTATGGTCCCGAGGCAGAATGATTCCTGACAGGAATGATTCTGCCTCTATACTTACAATTGCTCGCGGAGTCGGCAGATCCGTGAAAAGTCGAGCACGCTGCGGCTGATGCCGCCGCGTTGCAGGACGGCCCTGTCGGAACGGGGGTGGGGATCGACCTCGACCCCGTCGGAATAGCGGAAGCTGTAATGCCCGGGGCGTGAGGGCTGGTAGAAGGAGCCGAGCCGGATCTTGGCGGGGAAGCTTTCTTCGATTTCAGTGCCCGGTTTCGTCTGATGCGGAAAGTTGACATTCACGACCGTGCCGGGAGCCTCCGGGTGGGCCAGCAGTTCCCGGCTGAGTCGCGCGGCGGTCGTGGTGGCGCATTCCAGGGAGGCTTTGTACTCGCCTTCGGTTTGGCCCTTGCTGTCCCGGATGGCTTCGAAGAGCTCGCCTGGCACGCACTTGCTGAATGCGACGGCCGGTAGGCCCCAGTTGGCCCCCTCGATTGCGCCGGCTACGGTGCCCGAGCAAAGGATGAGGGTTTCGGTGGTGTTGAAGCCGATGTTGATGCCGGAGATCACAATGTCCGGCTGACGGGTGACGAGGTGACCCAGCGCGATGTTCACGCAGTCCGTCGGTGTACCGCTAATCGCCCAAGCCGAGACCGACTCCGGGAAGTAGGATGGGCTGGCGATGACCTCGACTTCCTCGCGGCGGCTGACGGCACGTCCGATCCAGCTTTGCTCAAAGGCCGGTGCGGCCACCGCAACCTTGAACATCGGCAAGAGGGCTTCGACCAGCTTGTGGAGAAAGACGGAATCAATTCCGTCGTCGTTGGTCACGAGTGCGAGTGGCTTTGCTGTCATGGTGTGTGCGTTCCTGTGGACTGAGTGCTGTATCGCAGAATGATTTTCAGCAGAATGATTATTTAGAGAGATGCGCCTCCGCGTTGCAGCGTTTTGAGAGAGATTGTCTTATGGTTGAGATTTATCCAGTGCATACGTTCTATATTGGAATTCTGTAGAAGTCGGAAAAGATGTGTTTCGTAACTATTGGAGTAGCGTGTGATTGCAGAGATGTGCCATGCGGTTGCGTCGTCCAGCAGATGCATGTTCTGTGTCCCCACGATGCGCTTTTTAATTTCTATGTTGACTGGTGTCGGGGCTGAATTGGCCCCATGGGGGAGGTGTGCGAGCGCCTCTTCGTAGAGGCTGGCTTCCAAAAAAGTGCCCCAGTCTTTCATTAGACTTTTAAATCGCTCGACTAAGTCATGGTCCTTTGTGGTCCGCACTTGATACTGGGATGTATTCCATTCTGTTTGATGGCGTTCGTGATGGTCCAATGTGGTTGATACGAACCGCGACTGTACTGAGGTTGGTCGAAAGTTGATCAGCTTACCGTGGTTTTGGTTGGTGAGTAGAAGGTAGTGGATGAGTTGTCGTTGGTGTCTGGTATTTAAGGTCTCAACAGTTTTGAATTCATAAATTGTTCCGTTCTCAAGGACCAGATCCAGGTCGTAGGTTTTGCTGAAGCCATTGTGGCTGACGCGGACCAAGACCTCCTTGTTGACGGAAAAGCCACTGCTTTCACAGCGAATCGCCATTTCCTCCTGATAGATCCGCTCGTCGGCAAAACGGCCTAAGGTATTATGCAGGTCAAACGCGTGCCTCATGACCTTTCGGTCCAAATTTCGAAAATCGGCCTGTCCCAAGGGACTGAGGTATATCGAGACGTCAATTGGCACGGTGCGTTCAAGTTTTCGACTGAAGAATCGTTCTGCTGTAAATCATTCTGCAGAACACCTTCTCTGCTCGTGTCTTGATCAGACGTCTTCCGGACGGGCCAGTACTTTGGCCGGGGCGGGCTCGATCTTTTCGAGCACCTGCGGCGGCAGGTCGATCGATTGCAGGCCGCCGTTTTCGCTGAGTCGGGTCAGGACCGTCGTCATGCTGCCTTTGGCGACCTGGCTGCGGTCTTCGAGGCCATTGCGTCGGAAGATGCGGAATTGATACTCGATGGAGCGGTCCTTCACGTTTTTAACGGCCAGATGAATGTCGATATGGTCGCCGAAGCGGAGCGGTTCGGCAAACTTGCAATCGACCCGCACGCGGGGCCAGCCGACGACATCGCCGGGCTTTGAGTGAATCAAGTCGATCCCCACGGCTTCAAAGAAATCACGCTCGGCGATCTCCATGTAGCGGAAGTAGTTTGAGAAGTGCACAAGGCCGGCCATATCGGTTTCGGAAAACTCGATCTGCCGTGTCGAGGTATGTTCATAGGCCATGGATAATCCATATTCTGCCAACTATCAATTGGCAAGCCTGGCTTACGAGTCCTTGCTTCGATACCAATGCATGAGTGCGTGTGTGCCGTCCTGTTCGTGGCCCATGGCGGCGAGTTCTTCGTAGAGTTTCAATGCGAGTTGGAGCCCCGGTAATTCGATGGCCATGCTTTCGGCGCTCTCAATCGCAATTTTCAGGTCCTTGATGAAGTGGTGCACGTAGAAACCGGGTTCAAAATCACCCTTCAGGATGCGTGGTGCCAAATTGCTGAGCGACCAACTGCCGGCCGCCCCGGCACTGATTGACTGGAGCACGGTTGCCGGGTCCAGCCCGGATTGCTCGGCGTAGCGCAAAGCTTCGCAAGCCCCCATGGTGCTGGCGGCAACGGCGATCTGATTGCACATCTTGGTATGTTGACCGCTGCCGGCAGGGCCTTGGTACACGATATTGGCGCCGACGATTTCCAAGACGGGGCGCGCCCGCTGATAGGCGCTTTCGCTGCCGCCGACCATGATGGACAGCTTCGCTTCACGGGCACCTTTGTCGCCTCCGGAGACGGGGGCGTCCAGAGAGGCCTTGCCTGCCTTCTCCGCGGCTTCCGCGATGCGGACCGCCAGATCGGGGCGCGATGTGGTGAAATCGATGAACAGCGCCCCGGTTTTGGCGCGGTTGATCAATCCGTCGTCGCCGAAATAGGTGGATTCGACGTCGGTCGGGTAGCCCACCATCGTGCAAATAATGTCGCAGGCCGCAGCCAGCTCGCCGGGGCTCTCCATCCAAGTGCCGCCTGCTTCCAGAATCGCTTCGGCTTTCGCCTTGGTACGGTTGTAGACGCATACGCTGTAACCGGCATTCAGAAGATGCAGGGCCATCGGGCCCCCCATCACGCCTGTACCGACGAATCCTATGGTTTCTTTGCTCATGTAGGCACGGCTAAGCAGGGAGCGCGCTCAGAGCAAAAAGAATGAAGCTTTTTTCGTATTATCCGACTGCCTGGGCCACCATGTCTCGCACTTTTTGCATGTCCTGCCCAAAGACGCGGATCCCCTGGGCGAGCTTTTCCGTCGCCATGGCGTCTTCGTTGAGCAGCCAGCGGAAGGATTTCTCCGAGACGTCGATCGCGTCGACCTGTGTACCCTTTGCTTCGGTGGGGTCCAGCTTGACCGGGACCTCCGCGTCCATGCCCTTGAGCTCTTCGAGCAGGTTCGGGCTAATGGTCAGCAGGTCGCAGCCGGCGAGTTCGAGGATCTCCCCGATATTGCGGAAGCTCGCCCCCATCACTTCGGTGGCATAGCCGAACTTCTTATAATAGGTGTAGATTTCCTTCACGCTCGCGACGCCCGGATCGGTTTCCGCGGTGTAGTCCTCGCCGGTGTTGGCCTTGTACCAGTCAAGGATGCGACCGACAAAGGGGGAAATGAGCTGGGCCCCGGCTTCGGCGCAGGCGACCGCCTGGGCCAACGAGAAGAGCAGGGTCATGTTGCAGTGGATGCCCTCCTTCTGCAGCACTTTCGCCGCTTGGATCCCTTCCCAGGTGGAGGCGATCTTGATCAGGATGCGCTCGCGGGGCGTTCCTTTGGATTCGTAGAGTTCGATGAGCTCGCGGGCCTTGTCGATGGTTGCCTCCGTATCGAAGGAGAGCCGTGCGTCCACTTCGGTGGAGACGCGGCCGGGGACGATTTCGAGGATCTTCTGTCCGAAGCCGACCAGCAGGTGGTCGATTACCAGGTCGATCCGGGCCTCGCCTTCCGCGCCGGAGTCGTCGGTCGCCCGGATGGCGGCGTCCAGTACCGGCTTGTACTCCTCCTTTTGCAGGGCCTTGAGGATGAGAGACGGATTGGTGGTCGCGTCCTGCGGGGTGTAGGCAGCCAAGGTTTCAAAGTCGCCGGTGTCGGCGACCACGGTGGTCAGTGTTTTGAGAGCTTCGAGTGCATTTGCCATAGGGTCCTTCAACAAAGCCAAAACTCCTATTTAATCAAACCCCGATGCGCCTTGGAGGATGAATGAAATTCATGATCCCGTGCACTTGTGTTACTTGCTTCGCCAGTACCCGATTGCCAGAAAGATCCAGCCCGCGATCAGGCAAAGCCCGCCCAGCGGGGTGATCGGGCCGAGCCATCGGGGGCCATCAAAGGAGAGCCAATAGAGTGAGCCGGAAAACAGGATAATGCCGGGGATGAAGCAGCGGCCGGCTCTTCGTACACAGGCGCTGGAGCTGAGCCCGCTGAGGATCAGGGCGAGGGCATGCCACATCTGGTAGTCGACCGCGGTTTGCCAGGTGGTGAGACTGTTCCGTTCCAATAAGTCGGGCTTAAGCGCATGTGCCCCCATCGCTCCGAGTACGACCGCAAGGCCTGCGAAACTCGCGCCCCAGACCGTGTTTTTGCTGACGCTTTTAGGGTTGGGGATTGCTCTGTCTTCCGCTTCCGTCATGCCTCTGGTCTATTTCAGTCGTTGCATTCTTGGCAAACACCAATGCTTGCCGGAAATCGGAATCCATTCGCTTTTTGTGTAAGTGTATCACTGGCAGATGATAACTGTTTTTAGGTGGATTTGCATTTTGCTCTTGTTTCGTCCGCTGGTTTTACGCTTTCAGCCGGCTTTGGACACGGCTTGAACGCCCGTTTCGAGGGTGATTTTAGGCTTGCATGAGCTGTATTTTGAGGGCTTAAAGCATGCGAATATGCGTATTAATTTTCGTAATGGCTGTGCTGTAGCCATGTTGGCCGGCACGTTGTTCACTCATAGTTTTGCGGAGCAGGTCACTGTTGATGCGGAACGTCTGGCAAAGCTCGAAGCCCGTTTGGCTGAGCTGGAAGCGCGTCTGGCCGATCAGGAGCAGGAAACCAAGGAAGTCAAGGTCCTCGCTACGGCCGGTAATGCCGCCGGCACTACAAGCGGCAATGTGCTCTCCAATGCAGTGACTTTTGATATTCTGGCGAACAGTGCCTGGCGCAACCTGCGTTGGACGCAGGCCGAGCAATGGGAAGGTATCCGTAAAGGGGTTAGCCAGGAGCGTGTGATCGAACTCCTCGGTGAGCCGCCGCGCAGTATCAAGTCACTCAAGCCGCGTGTCGATGAGGTCTACTATTACGAGACCAGTATTCGCGATCGTGCGAATGCCTTGCGTGGCCGTATTTCCTTTAAGGATGGCGTAGTTATTGCTGTTACGCCCCCCGATTTTAAGCTGGTCAAATCTGCTCAGAAATAAGCAATTTGGCCGGTTTGAAGACAAACCAAACAAACTAAATACAACACTATGAAAAACAAGATTGCTATCGCATCTGCATTCCTTGCAGCTTCGAGCTTCTCGATGGGTGAAATCGTGATCAACGATTTCCTTTCCTTCGAAGGCTTTGTTGATATGTCCTACACTCACACTGACGTCGACGCCGACTTGGGTGAGGCTTCGGACAACAGCTTCCAAATCGACCAAGTTGAAATCGACTGGTTGTTCGACTTCGATCCGGTTACCGCTCAAGTCGACCTCGAGTACGAAGAAGCTGGTGACAGCCTTGAAGTTGAGCAAGCCTTCGCAACCTACCACATGGACAACGGCGGCGCGATCACTGCCGGTCGTTACGCTTCCATGCTTGGTTTCGAAGCGTTCGAGCCGACCGGTCTGTACCAGTACTCCTTCGCTTATGACCTCGGTGTTCTGCTTCCGGGCTACAACCAAGGTGTGAAGTTCACTTATGAAACCGACATGACTTTCTTCGGTTTCTCCGTGCAGGATAGCACCATCACTGATGCCTATGACAACCGTCTGGGCGGCAACGACAACGACGATACTACTGATGACGGTGGTTTCGGTCTTGAAGCTGCCTTCGGTTACTACATGGACAACGGTCTCTCCTTCTTCGTTGGTGCTGCCACTGAAGACGGCGACGACGGTGACTCCTGGGTTATCAACTCCTACGTGACCTTCGAAACCGGTGCATGGATCTTCGCTGCTGAAGTGAACTACGGTGAGTCTGACATGGATTACCAAGCCTTCGGCATTGGTTCCGACGTCGACGACGTTGAAATCCTCAGCGCTCTGATCATGGCTAGCTTCGCATACAGCGAGCAAGGCTCCCTGACCGGTCGTATCTCCTACATCGACGGTGAAGAATCCGACGCGGTCCTTGGCGGTTACGATTACGATTACCTCAAGTACACCATCGCTCACGCTTGGGCTTTCACTGACAACCTTCTGCTTGTCACTGAAGTTAGCTTTGCTGACGGTGAAATCGACAGCGACGACATCGACACCCTTAGCGGTGCAGTTGAACTGCTCTTCTCCTTCTAATTTAGCCTAAGCTAAATTTTACTTTGAAGCCCTCCGGTCTCGTGCCGGGGGGCTTCTTTGTTTTCGGACGGTGAGGCGAACAGAATGATTTCTGACAGGATAATTCTTACAACGCGGTGGAGGAGGCAGAATGATGTAAGGCAGAATGATTGCTTACAACGCTGTTGCTGGTGTGGTGTGCCCGCCTTCGTTCCTTGGGGCTCCGTTGCTCTACGCCCGCACGAGCCGGCGTGGCGTGCCCGCTTGCGGGCGCTTTGCGGAGTGTTGGGGAGCGGTGTGTCGGCATGATTTTGCCACAAATGATTCTGCCTAAACTGCTGTGTTGTTAGCTCTGTGCGGAGGACTGAGAACAGAATGATTATGGACAGTTCCGAGGAGAGCAGTGACGACCCGCCTTCGTTCCTGCGGCGTGGCGTGCTGAGTCCCGCAGAGCGGGAAGACCGGACCATGATTCTTACAACCGCGTGGAGGAGGCAGAATGATGTAAGGCAGAATCATTTTCTTACAACGCTGGTGGGGGCAGGGCATGGGTAACAACTGGTGCAGTCTGACGTGGCATGCCCGCTTGCGGACGCTTTGCGGTGCTCAGCTATGGTTAGCATAGCGTCCTTTTGCAATGTTTTGGAGGCTTGTAGCTGTCTAAGCTCGGTGACAAAACTTACGATTTTAAACTTCACTTTCTAGGTGCTTTCTGCATTTTTTTCTGGAGCGTTGCTTAGGATCCCATGCTGGTTTCGTAAGCAGCTCTAGACTAACAACAAACTATGAAGAAAACAATCGCACTCAGTTCTGCTTTGTTGGCGACCTGTGGACTGTCTTATGGCGAGATTGTGATCAATGATTTCCTCTCCTTCGAGGGCTTCGTTGACATGTCTTATGTCCACTATGACGGGGAAGCCAGCATTGATGATGTACCCGTTGGAGTCGAGCACTCCGGCAATTCCTTCCAGATCGATCAAGTTGAGATCGACTGGCTTTTCGACTTCGATCCGGTTACGGCTCAAGTCGATCTCGAATACGAAGGTTCCGGTGACAGTGTGGCCGTGGAGCAAGCGTTCGCTACCTACCATTTCGAGGATGGCAGCAGCGCAGTGACCGCAGGTCGCTATGCGTCCATGCTCGGATTTGAAGCCTTCGAGCCGACTGGCCTTTACCAGTATTCCTTCGCTTACGGCCTTCCGACCTTTGCGGGTGATTACACTGGTCTGATCCCGGCTCCTTTCGATGATGCGTTGGGTCTTGCCTTGGGCACGATTTTCCCGCTTCCGGGCTATGCTCAAGGTGTCAAGTACACCTATGAAACCGACACCTTCTTCTTCGGTCTTTCCGTTCAGGATGGTGTGTACGGTTACAGCAGCCGTCTCGGCGGTAACGACAACGACGACACCAGCGATGATGGTGGTTGGGGGACTGAAATTGCCGCGGCTTTCATGCCGGGTAATGGCCTGACTATCTTCGCCGGCTTGGCATATGAGGATGGTGACGGTTATGCGATCGACACCGTTTCGACCGGAGATACCGGTGCCTGGGTGTTTAACACCTATGTGACCTACGAAACCGGTGCCTGGGTCTTCGCTGCCGAGTTGAACTATGGCGAAAACGAATGGGACGACGTCGGTATCCCGGGGCTTGACCTCGAGACTGAGTCGCTCAGCGGTTTGCTCATGGCCAACTACGCTTACAGCGAGCAAGGCGCCCTGACTGCACGTTTCAGCTATGTCGACTACGAAGCCGATGCCGATACCTCGGCCTTTGGTCCTCCGAATTCCGTCAAGGCTGAAGCGGATTACTTCAAGTACACCCTGGCCCACAGCTGGGCTTTCACCGACAACCTCCTTCTGGTCACGGAAGTGAGCTACATCGAGGGTGATGTTGAAGCCAGCGTCAGCGGCATCGGTGGTGCGGATGGTGACTACGAGGAGCTTGTGGGTGCAGTCGAACTGCTCTTCTCCTTCTAGTTGAAACCCGATTCGATTTTCAAAAGCCCGGCGGCAACGCCGGGCTTTTTTTGCGAACGGAGGCAGGGCGTCCCGCCCTGCAAGAGCTAAGTGCTGCCTCTGATTCATGGGCGGCCGGTCGAAATCGCTATCGCGCTTTCGCTACAGTTCGGAGGGTAGGGGCGTTTGTCCTCAAACGCCATTGCGGTGTTGTAGGTTTCCCTCGTCTCCGGTGCCGACGCTGCCTGCCCAGTGTTTCTGTCTACCGATATTTGGCTCTGTCTTCAGTACGGCCGGTCGAAATCGCTATCGCGCTTTCGCTACAGTTCGGCGGGTAGGGGCGTTTGTCCCCAAACGCCATTGCGGTGTTGTACGCTTCCCTGGTCCCTGAGTTTCCAAATTCTGACGAATTCGGCGACAGCTTTAAATCGCGAACGGAGGCAGGGCGTCCCGCCCTGCAAGAGGTAAGTGCTGGCCTCTGATTCATGGCAGCCGGTCGAAATCGCTATCGCGCTTTCGCTACGGTCGGAGGGTAGGGGCGTTTGTCCCCAAACGCCATTGCGGTGTTGTACGCTTCCCTCGTCTCAGGTGCTGACGCTGCCTGCCCGGTGTTTCTGTCTACCGATTTCTGGCTCGGTCTTCTGTACGGCCGGTCGAAATCGCTATCGCGCTTTCGCTACGGTTCGGTGGGTGGGGGCGTTTGTCCTCAAACGCCATTGCGGTGTTGTACGTTTCCCTCGTCTCGGGTGCCAACTTTGCCTGCCCGGTGTACTGTCTACCGATATTTGGCTCTGTCTTCAGTACAGCTGGTCGAAATCGCTATCGCGCTTTCGCTACGGTTCGGTGGGTGGGGGCGTTTGTCCCCAAACGCCATTGCGGTGTTGTACGCTTCCCTGGTCCCTGAGTTTCCAAATTCTGACGAATTCGGCGACAGCTTCAAATCGCCAACGGAGGCAGGGCGTCCCGCCCTGCAGGGCCATCGGGTGATGTAGGGGCTTCATCGGCGGGAATGATTCCAGTCACCTGGCCGGTTTCAGCCATTTTGCGCAGCCGGCGTCCTGCATCGTGCCCGGAATTGCGCTTTCCGCTTGCTTCCCTGAGAGCAAGGCCTAACTCGTAGTATCACTTATGAAGATCGTTCTCGCATACTCTGGAGGTCTCGACACTTCCGTTCTCGTTAGCTGGCTGAAGGAGCACTATTCGGCCGAAATCATTACCTTTGCCGCCGACGTGGGCCAGGAGGAGGAATTGGACGGCTTGCCGGAAAAGGCCAAGGCCACCGGTGCTTCCGCTCACTACACCGTGGACCTCGTCGACGAGTTTGCCCGCGACTTCATCTACCCGATGATGCGCGCCAATGCGGTCTATGAAGGCCAGTATTTCCTCGGTACCTCGATTGCCCGCCCTTTGATCGGCAAGGCCCACGTGGAAATCGCCGAGAAGGAAGGCGCGGATGCCGTGGCCCACGGCGCGACCGGCAAGGGCAACGACCAGGTCCGCTTCGAGCTGACCTACGGTGCGCTCGCTCCCAATCTGCAAATCATTTCCCCCTGGCGCATGGACGTCTTCCGCAAGGCCTTCCCGGGCCGTACGGAGATGATCAACTACTGCCGCGAGCACAATATTGACGTCGAGGCCAGCGCTTCCAAGCCATACTCGATGGACCGCAACCTCCTGCACATCTCCTACGAGGCAGGCATTCTGGAGGATCCCTGGTTCGACCCGACGGTGGCCGAGAACAAGGGCATGTATAAGCTGACCGTGGATCCGCAGGATGCCCCGGATGAGCCGGAATATGTCGAGCTCGACTTCGAGCAGGGCGATTGCGTGGCCGTCAATGGTGTGGCCATGACTCCGGCCCAGGTGATGAAGACTTTGAATAAGCTGGCAGGGAAGCACGGTGTCGGCCGTGTCGACCTGATTGAGAACCGCTTTGTGGGCATGAAGAGCCGTGGGGTTTATGAAACCCCGGGCGGTACCATCCTCATGATGGGCCACCGTAACATGGAAACCCTGACCATGGACCGCGATCTCATGCACCTGCGCGATGGCCTGATCCCGCGCTATGCGCAACTCGTCTACAACGGTTTCTGGTATGCGCCGGAGCGTGAAGCCCTTCAGGCCCTGATCGATGACTCGCAGAAGACCGTGACCGGTACCGTTCGCCTGAAGCTCTACAAGGGCAATGTCACAACCGTGGGTCGCAAGTCTCCGCTCTCGCTCTACGACGAGAACGTCGCCTCGATGGAAGGGGTCGCCAGCGATTACAACCCGGACGATGCCAGCGGTTTCATCCGCCTGAATGCTCTGCGTCTGCGTCGCCGCGCGCTCGCTCAAGGCGGCCCGGAAATCGCATCCGAGAGCAAGCTCAAGCGCAGCTAGGCTTCTCCGTAGAACCGAATTTCAAAAGGACGCACGCAGGTGCGTCCTTTTTTGTAGCATCCGGCGTCAGCCGGATGATGTCCGGACGGTTGGGCGAATAGAATGAATTACAGCCCTTCGGCAAGCTCAGGACAGGCCAGGATGATGCTTACAACGCTGTGATTTAGGCAGAATGATTTTCTAGCAAGGCCGCTGGGTGTGTGGCGTGCCCGCCTTCGTTCCTTGGGCGTGGCGTGCCGCCTCCGTACCTTGGGGCTCCGTTGCTCTACGCCCGCACCCGGCTTCTTTACAATACGCCGAGGCAAGCAAGCCGGCGTGGCGTGCCCGCCTCCGTTCCTACTGCGTGGCGTGCCCGCTTGAGGACGCCTGCGGCGAGTCGGCGTGGATTGTCCTACCATCCTGCAGCGGACCCCGTGGAAGCGGGTCCCTCCATTCGGGGACGATGCGGGCTTGTCTCATGTGGTGCATGTGCCGCTTCGTGTGGTTTCCAAATTCTGACGAATTCGGTTACGGCGAACGGAGGCAGGGCGTCCCGCCCTGCTCAGGGCCAGGTTGAAGGCCGCCAGGCAATAAAAGGGTAGGGGCGTTTGTCCCAAACGCCATTGCGGGGTTGTACGTCGAGTCGAAGGGCAGACTTTCTCACCTCTTGACCGGCGTAGCTGCTGCGAAGACGGTTCCTACCTTCCCACTTCCCTAAAGGGTCTGGCTGACCTGGAAAATGCTCGTTACGATACCGATGGCGATGAGGGCCACCAGGGCGAAGGCGCCAAACAAGGTCCCGGTTGTCACGAAGGCGGTCAGTTGGAGCAGGCGCTGCGTCAATTCCTCCCGGAAGCTCTTGGTGACTTCATGCATGCTGTGGGCGAGGTTGCCGGTGTTTTCGCCGACCGAAAGGATGTCGAGGGCGAGGTCGGGCATGAAATGATTGCGCTTGAATGCCTGGGAGATGGACAGACCCTCGTTGACCTGGACGCGAGCGGTGTGGAAGCGCTCGCGCAGTTCGAGGTTCTGAATCGTCTTTTCCGTGAGGTTGAGGGTCTCCGTTGTGTTGATCCCGCTTTCCAACAGCGTGCTGACCAGGCTGCCGGACTGGAACAGATCGCTTAGGAGGGTGATTTTCCCGATTAGGGGGACGCGGAGCAGCCAGCGGTCTGTCAGGAGGCGTCCTTTGGCGGACCTGCGCCATTGTCCGAGCCCGATGAAACCGACGATCAGGGCGATGGCCAGAATAGGGCCGTACCGGATCATGAGCGCCGAGCCCTCGATGAGAATTCGGGCGCTCAGCGTCATTTCGCCGCCCAGACGGGCCAGCATCTCCTGGATTTTGGGCAGGAGCACGGTGAGGAAGAGCACGATCACAATGCCTGCGACAGCCAGGATGAAGGCGGGGTAGGCCATGCTCGCCAGCATCTTCTTCTTGATCGCCTGTTTCTCCTCCAGGTAGTCGATGACTTTCCTCAGGATGGGAGCCAGATTGCCGGTGGCTTCACCGGCTTCGATCACGTAGGTGATGGAGTTTGAGAAGTATTTGGGCTGCCGGGTCAGGGCCAGGGCGAGGGTGGCCCCTTCGCTCAGGTCCCGCCAGAGGTCGCCGGCCAGGTTCTTCAGTTCCGTATTGCTGAGGCGCTGGCTGAGGATGCGGATCGAGTCGCCCACGGGGAGTCCCGAGCTGTGCAGCTCCAGCAGCCGTTTCAAGAGGGCCAGCCCGCTGCTTTCCTTGCGCGGCCGGCCGCCGCTCCGGCTGGCACTTGCGCTGGAGGCTTCCGCGCCCGGCTTGCTGCCAAAGCTGCTCAACGTGTCTTTCAACTTGCGCAGGGCCAGGGATTTCTGGCTTTTCACCTCTTCGACGGTGATGGGCATCGCTCCCTGCGACTGCAAGCGCTGTGTGGCTTGCCGGCGGTCCAGGGCTTCGATCACCCCGGACTTGATTTGTCCGCTGTTCTCGCGCGCTTTATAGACAAATTGAGGCATGGTAGTCGTTCGCTTTTTGAATGAGCCCGGATTCCCCGGTCAAGTCGATGCTTTTATCCGCTTTAATACTATGGTTTGGGGGCATCTTCACTTTCTGGGCTAGGCGTGGGTGACAATAAGCGCGTACTTTTCATTTCGTAGCGAAGGAGGGGCCCGGCTGGTCCGGGGCGGAGGGGGCCGTAGTCGTTGCCAAACCCCTCCGTCTCCGCTGCGCGGATCCACCTCCCCTTGGAAAGAGGAGGAGCTTTGACGGTACCACGACGTAAAGCGACGCACAGAGCCCCCAGAAACTTCTCCCCTGCGAGCACAATGTCATAGGCATCAAAAAACGCCTTTTCACGTAGTGCCCCAAAAAACTCCACCCCTGCGAACAGGGGAGGGGGCCCGGCTGGTCCGGGGCGGAGGGGTGCGGTCGTTGCAAACCCCTCCGTCTCCGCTGCGCGGATCCACCTCCCCTTGGAAAGAGGAGGAGCTTTGACGGTACAACGACGTAAAGCTACACACAGAGCCTCCAAAAACTCCTCCCCTGCGAGCACAATGTCATAGGCATCAAAAAACGCCTTTTCACACAGTGCCCCAAAAAACTCCTCCCCTGCGGGCAGGGGAGGTGGACCGGCTCGCCGGGACGGAGGGGTGCGGCTTGTCGGTGCGATGCGGTACGCTCGCTCAAATGGACGAAGTTCCCGCTGTACAGGGAACTTCCCTACGGCCTTGCCATCCAAACTAGGACCTTTGTAAGAATTATCTGAATTTTTCACATGCTTCCCGTTTACTCGATACATCGAACGATTGCTTTCTTGCTAATGACTGTCGTGGTTGCCGGAGCGGCCTCCACGGAATCGGAACTTCCCCTCGCGCCCGCAGACGGCAAGGAGGTGACTGTTTCGCTTCGTCAGGAGCCCATGCCGCAGCTGAATAATTCCCGTTTGGGGCAAATTCTAAGCCGTTACTATCGCGAGGGACTTGGCGGTCCGGACAACTGGAATCGGATCGAAAGCCTGAAAGTTTCGGGAACCATACATTCGGGCAGCGATGATTTCGCCTTTCAGGCCTACCAAAAGAAACCGGACCTGATAAAGATGACCATTCGGGGGAATGGCGGTATCCTGACGCTGGGCTATGACGGACAGGATGCCTGGAAGGTCCTGCCCGGTGCGGGCAACAGCCGCACGGCCGAGAAGATGCAGGACGATGAGGCCCGCCGTTTCATCCACAGTGCCCACTTTGGCAACCACCTGCTCTATCCCTTTGCCGGGGGAAAGCGCTTGGAATACATCGATACCGTGCCGGTCGAGGGGACGATTTGCCATCAAATCCGGGTGACTTTGGCAACCGGCTACCAGGTGGACTATTACATCGATATTCGCCGCTATCTGGAGATCAAGGTCGTGAACAAGGACCTGCGCTCGGGATTTACCAATTCCCTCATCTACGATGATTATATCCGTGAATTCGGCATGCCCATCGCCAAGGAAATCCGTAGCTTTGAGGAGGGAAAGCTTGTCTCCACCCTCTATCTTCAAGAGGTCAAGGTGAATTCCGGTGTGATGCCTTGGATGTTCCGTCTGCCCCGTTCCGGATCCTGATTGCTGCCTGTTGTGAATCGTTGTCTTTTTACTACTCTGTTTTGCCTTATCTTCCTGGCGTCCGGCTTGTCGGTCCCGCTGTCCGCTCAGGAGGCCGGTGAGGTGGCCCCGTCCCGGCCGGTGAAGCCGATGGATACCGAAGGCTTGGATCCGCGCTTGTCCACGATTCTGCAGCGGTATTATCAGCGTTCCCTGGGCGGGGCGGAGAACTGGGATAGTGTGGAAAGCATGCGCTTAAAGGGAGTGCTGGAGATGGAAAACGGGAATAAGGCTAGTTTTGTCGGTTACATGAAGAAGCCCGATTTCTGCAAGGTTCGTATTCTTCTGGCGGGGGGAAAGGAAATGGTCATGTCCTACGACGGCGAGGACGCCTGGCAGCAGTCCCCCCAGGATCCCGTGCCGGTCGATATGCCGGAGACTGAGGCGGTGAATTTTATCAGGGATGCCGCTTTTGGCGGTCATCTGCTCTACCCCTTATTGCCGGGTAAGCAGATCGACTTGCTCGGCATGCGGCGGGTGGAAGGAGACCTTTGCTATGACTTGCAGGTCACCCTTCCGGGGGGGCAGCGTGTTAGGTATGCCGTGGATTCCACTGATTTTCAGGAGCGGATGCTGATCGTGACGAATGCGGTGAATGGTGCATTGGAGGAGACTAGGCATTCGGACATTCGTAGGGTCGACGGTGTGCAGGTCCCCTTTTGCAGTCGTATGGAAATTGACGGGCAGTTTGTCCAGGAGATACGTCTGCGTGAGGTGGAGGCCAATATCGGCCTGACACCCTGGTTTTTCAGCCGGGGCGAGCTTTCGGAGGAGCCGGTAACGATCGATGCGGCTCCAGAGGGGGCCTCCCTCGTGCCGTCTTTGGATTGGACGCCTTCTGTTGAGGGGGGCTTTGTGAGTCCCTTCGGCACCTCGAAGTAAACCGCCGTGCGCTTGGGAAAGTCCGTCCTTCGGGCTAAAATGAAGGGAATGCTTCATGTCCTGAGGCATGCAACTAGTTGCGCTCCGGCTTATTTGCATTGACCTCGCGACTTCGCCCTTAATAAATTGTTAAAGATACGAATAGTCAGGTTGAACTGGCTTATTTGCTGCATTATCGGTTTGCATAATGCACCCAAGTCTAACTTTCTACCGTTGATCACATGAAAACTCCCAAAAAGTCACTTTTACTCCTCGCCAGCGCCCTGCTTGCCTCGTCCGCAGGCCTGCACGCTGAAGTCGTTGCCACGGATCCGGTCGGGTATAAGACAGTCACTATTCACGGAGACGATAATCTTACACTGATTGGTGTCGAATTGTTGGAGGCTGCAACTTATATCGGCCAAGTCTCCAGCGTGGGGACTTCCACTGCGACCGTTAGTTCTGTTGACTTTGATACACTGTTGGAGTCTGGAGGCCATTACTTTCTCGACATCACCTCGGGCGATAATACTGGTCTGAACACCTCAATCGCAAGTTGGACTGGAGATACCTTAACTCTGGGAGACGACTTATCCGCGGTCTTAGTTGCAAACTCTGACCAAGTTCGAATTCATCGATTGCCAACGATCGGTGAAATTTTTGGAGAAGGGGGAGATGTTCTGGCCGGTGGCTCTGCAACTACCGCAGATTTGATTTTGATGCCAGACCCTTCAGGCAGCAGTTTGATTCGCCTGTACTACAGTTCTGGTGGCTTTGCTGGTATTGGTTGGCGTCAAGTCGGTGGCGGTTCTACTGACATGAGTGATTTGCCGATTTATTTCAGCGATGGTCTCTATATTTACAAGAAGAGTTCAGGTGATGCTACGCTCACGTTTACTGGAGCCGTGAAGACTACAAGTTCCTCTGTAGTCGTTGAAGAAGGCTTTGTGCCGTATAGCACTATCTTCCCCAGTGGTACTACATTAGGGAATAGCGGCCTCTATGATTCAGAAAATCCAGGTTCTAGCTTAACTGCTGGTTCCGCTACTACTGCAGATCTTATTCTTACGGATTCCGATGATGATGGTGTGATCGAAAGATACTACTACTCCAGTGGCGGCTTTGCCGGTGTTGGCTGGCGTCAAGTTGGTGGTGGCAGTGTTGATATGGCTGATGTTGAACTTTCCTCAGCTTTCGCCGTATTTAATCGAAATGGCGTAGTCACGCTCAATCGTACTCCAGCTTATTAAGGCATTTCTAATATCAATAATATCGTTTAATTTCTGACTCGAACTTCATCACATGAAAAAATTCTTTTCTGTTTCATTACTTACAGTTGCTCTCTCATTCCAATCGGTGAGCGCTCTGAATTTGAACATTCAGAATATTAGTGACTCAGGCGATGCTGCATATGGCTTGTTTGACTCGACCGGAACTTTGGTTGACGGAAGTTTGACCTCTAATTTGCGTTTGGGCGCATTTGCCGATACATATGATGCGCAAGCAGCATGGGATTCTGGGAATATTGCCGACCTTGACGCTAACTTTATCGAATATGAAGTTTTCGGGATGAATGATTTTGGGGCTGGTATCGATGGAGTTTTTCAGACTGCGCTTACTACTTTGACGTCTACTGCGGGTGTTGAAGGTTTGACCATTGTTCTTTGGGCAACTGATGGTGGTGCATTTGACAGCACGAGCAGTGAACACCTCATTTATGTTTTTGATACGGTTTTCCCTGATGAACCAGCTGCTCCCGGCGATCTCTTATTGGGGACTTCGTCTGGTAGCATTCTCGCTGGTGCTTTTGGAAACTATAGCAATGATTACGGCTTGGGCGGCGGGGCTCTGGATGGCTTTAACACAGTAGGCGCCGTCCCGGAACCCTCCACCTACGCGGCCTTGGCTGGCCTACTGGCCTTGGCCTACGTTGCGATCCGTCGCCGTTCCTAAGACGCTACGAATTTAGAAAAGCCCCGGTGATTGCCGGGGCTTTTTTTATTTATAGGGAACGAAGCCGCTTTGCTTCGGACAAAGTCTTTATTGCCTTTTCCCGATAAATCAGGGATGCCTTCACATACATTTAACATACATATGCCTAAGAAACACACATACCTCCTCGCTCTTTCTTTCCTTGCCCCGTTCTCGGCACCGCTTTTTGCCGAAGAAGCACCGGTGGTTGAAGCCCCCGCGGCGACCTCACCGGCCGCACCCGAGTATTCGGACGACGAAATGCTTGAATTGCTGGGCTACATCACCGTGTTCCAGTCCGGAATGAAGGATTTGGGCTTTGGTGCGGCCGAGGCCGAGGCGATTGCCGCCGGTCTGAAGAAGGGCTTGGCCGACGAGCTGCCGGACCAGTCGCTGCAGGCCAAGATGCCGGCTTTCCAGGCTTTCATTCAAACCCGCATGGCTGCAGCGCAGGCAAAGGCTGAGGCCGCCCAGGCCAAGGCGGCTGAAGGCAACATCGCTGAAGGTAAGACTTTCTTCGAAACTCTGAAGGCGGAAGACGGCGTGGAATCCACCGAGTCCGGATTGCACTTCAAGGTGCTCGAAGCCGGTTCGGAGGAACGCGCCACCATGAGCGACACGGTTCTGGTGCACTACCGCGGTACCCTGATCGACGGCACACAGTTCGACAGTTCCTACGATCGTGGCGAGCCGGCCGAATTCCCGCTCAACGGAGTGGTTCCGGGCTTCGGCGAAGGCCTGACCAAGGTGGGCGTCGGTGGCAAGATCATGCTCTACATCCCGAGCGAGCTGGGCTACGGCAACAACCCGCGTCCGGGCGGTCCGATTCAGCCCGGTGACACGCTGATCTTCGAGTGCGAACTCATCGAGATCAATCCGGCAGCTAAGTAGTCAGTTAGAATTTAAACAAAAGGGACGCATGCAAGTGCGTCCCTTTTTCGTGTTCATTCATATACATTGGAGGGACTGCAGTGGCAGAAGTCTGAAGTCTGAGACCTGAAACCTGAAGCTGGTGTGGCTGCTTGGAGGCAGAATGATGGACAGCAGAATGATTCTCTAGCAACACTGCTGGGGATGTGGCGTGTCCCGCCTTCGTTCCTACGGCGTGGCGTGCCCTGCCTACGTATCCTACGGCGTGGCGTGCCCGCTCGCGGGCGCCTGCGGTGTGATGGGTTGCGGTGTACAGGCATGATTCTGACCTGTCCTGAGCTTGTCGAAGGGCCACAAATGATTCTGCCTAAATGCGGTGTTGTATGCTCGGTCTGGACGGGGGCAGGTCGCGCAGGTCTGTCCCGGACCGCACGAGTCGCCTGGTAATACTTGATTTCAAGCGATGCCTGCGCTGCGGGGACGCGGCGAATGGCACTACTTTAAGGACAAATTGAAGGGTTCCTATTGCAACAAAGCGTCGCTCGTAGTGGCTGCTTTAGCTGCCATATTCAGCATCCTAAGCCACCTCGGCTCGATGGCGACTGAAGTCGCCACTACGATAAGAAGCTTAAGGTAGTGCCATTCGGGACGCGGCTGCGCTACCCTGTCGATCCCGATTCTGGATGGGGCTGCCATCATTCTGTGGGGACACAAAAAAGCGCAGGGAGGCGAACCCCCCTGCGCACCATTTGTACCCTAGTGTTCTGTGTTCAGACAAAAGTTACATGACGGCCTCGACTTCGAGGACGGAACCGGCGGGTGCGGCAGGCAGGATGTTGCCTTCGACGGTCTTGCCGTCGACGGTCAGCTGGCTGATGCCGCGTGTCTTGCCGTCCGGATTCTTGACCGTGATCTGGTAGGTGACCCCGCGGAACTTGCGGGTGACCTTGATCTCGGGCCATGTGCTCGGCAGGCTGGGATCGAGGCGCAGGCCGGTGTAGTCCGGTTGGATGCCGCAGAAGCCCTGGCTGATGCTGAGGAAGGTCCAGGCCGCGGTGCCGGTGAGCCAGGCGTTCTTGGCTTCGCCCGGAGTGGGCGCGTCCTTGCCCGCGATCATCTGGCTGTAAACATACGGCTCGCCGCGGTAGGTCTCGATTATGTCTTCCTTGGCCGCCGGGCAGATGGAGTGGTAATACTCCAGCGCGCGGTCGGTGTCGCCGATCTTCATCAGGGACAGGTGGATCCACGGGTTGTTGTGGCAGAAGACCCCGCCGTTTTCCTTGTAACCGGGCGGGTAGCTGGAAACTTCGCCGAGCTCGAGATGGTAATCCGTGTAGGTCGGGCTTTGCAGCACGCAGCCGTGCTCGTAGTAGAGGTGCTCGTGCACGCTGTCGAGGGCCTGCTTGGCGCGGCCGTCTTCGATGCCCACGCCGCCCATGATGAGCCAGCCCTGGCTTTCGATGTAGATCTTGCCTTCCTCGTTTTCGTCGGAACCGACCGGTGTGCCGTTGGCGTCGTAGGCGCGGCGGAACCATTTGCCGTCCCAGCCGTGCTCGTCGACCGCACCACGCATGGTGTCGGCATCCTTGCGGATACGGGAGGCATCGCTGTCCTTTTCCATGAAGTCGTAGAGTCCGGCAAGCAGGTCGGCGGCGACGAGGAAGAGGCCGGCGATCATGAGGGACTCGGCGACATCGTCGTTGGCCCCGTGGCCGGCGAGCTGGAAAGATTCGTTCGGCTCGGTGGAGAAACAGTTCAGGTTCAGGCAGTCGTTCCAGTCGGCGTGGCCGATGAGCGGCAGGCCGTGCGGTCCGCGGTTCTCCATGCAGTAGCGGATGGAGAGCTCGAGGTGGTCGAGCAGGCTGCCCTTCTTGGCGTCGTCCGCCTGGTCGGCGTAACCGATGTTTTCCTGCAGTACGGCGGTGTCGCCGGTTTCCTTGATGTAGGAGCAGGTGGAAAGGACCAGCCAGAGGTGGTCATCCATGAAGCCACCACCGATGTCCGCATTGCCCTTTTTGGTCAGGGGCTGGTACTGGTGGAAGCAGAGTCCGCTGGAGAGTTGGGTGGCGGCGATGTCGAGCAGGCGCTGGCGCGCCTTTTCCGGGACAAGGTGAACGAAGCCCAAGAGGTCCTGGTTGGAGTCGCGGTAGCCCATGCCGCGTCCGATGCCGCTTTCATAGAGCGAAGCCGAACGGCTCAGGTTGAAGGTCGCCATGCACTGGGCCTGGTTCCAGATATTGCCCATCCGGTTCATTGCGGCACTCGGTGTTTCCAGTTGGAAGACGCCCAGCAGCTCGTCCCATCGCTTGGCTACGGCATCAAAGGCCGCGTCCACGTTGGCCACATCGCTGTACTTCGCCATGATGGCTTCGGCCTTCTCCTTGTTGATCACCTTCGGGGCGATGAACTTCTTGGCCGGGTCGTTCTCCACGTAGGCGAGGATGAAGCTGAAGCTTTCTTCGGCGCCGGGTTCCAGGGAAAGCTTGATGCTGTGCGAGCCGATCGGGTTCCAGCCGTGGGCGATGGAGTTTCCGGACTGTCCGGCCAGGACCACCTTCGGGTCGTGGAGGCCGTTGTGGATGCCGACGAAGGCGTCGCGGCAGGTGTCGAAACCATCCACAGGGCGGGTGCAGCCGAAGAGCGTGTAGTGATCGCGGCGCTCGCGGTACTCGGTCTTGTGGTAAATGGCGCTGCCTTCGACTTCGACCTCACCGATCGAGTAGGTGCGCTGGAAGTTGGTGGCGTCGTTGAGCGCTTCGTAGAAGCAGAACTCGATGAAACTGAAGATCTGGATGTCCTTCTTGGCGCCCGACTTGTTGCGCACCGTGGTCTTCCACAGTTCCAGGGTTTCGCCGTTCGGGACGAAAAAGAGGATCTCGACTTCCACGCCGTCCTTTTCGGCGACGAAGCGGGTGTAGCCCATGCCGTGGCGGCACTCGTACTTGTCCAGCTCGGTACGGACCGGCTTCCAGGTCGGATTCCAGACGCTGTCGCCGTCCTTGATGTAGAGGTAGCGACCGTTGTTGTCGTAGGGAATCTCGTTGTAGCGGTAGCGCGTCAGGCGGCGCAGCTTGGCGTCGCGGTAAAAGGTGTAGCCTCCGCCCGTGTTGGTGCAGAGCCCGAAGAAATCGTCCTGTCCGAGGAAGTTCAGCCAGGGCAGCGGGGTGTCCGGGCGGTTGATCACGTATTCGCGGTTCGCGTCGTCGAAGTGTCCGTAGTCGTTCATGAATTGTATGGGTGCTGGGTGGGTTAAAAAGACGGCGCATTTAATCCGCAGTGGCTTCAAAAAGGAAAGCGAGTCGTTGTTCATGCCGTTGACTAGTTTCCGTTGAACGCTCAATTTTTTGCGTATGAAAGAGCGGGTTTCGCAGAAGGATATCGCACGGGAGCTGGGAGTGGATGTGTCGACCGTCTCCCTGGCGCTGCGCGGGCATCCACGGATCTCGGAGGCGACGATCCGGCGGGTCCGGGAGGCGGCCGAGCGATTGGGCTACCGGCCGGACCCCGCCCTGGCGAGTATCGCGGCGAGCCGCTGGCAGGGACGGCGATCGGTCAGCGGGGTGATGCTGGCCTTTCTGGTGGACAGCCGGAAGGATGAGGAAGTGGAGCTCAAGCTCTACGAGCGGGGCATCCGCCGGCAGGCCGATCTTCTGGGCTATGGCGTGACGACTTTTTACTGGGATGAGTTTCCCTCGGCGGCCGCATTTTGGCGGGTGGTGCAGAGCCGCGGGATCCGTGGCGTGCTGGTGGGGCAGTCGCGTGCGGTTCTGGACGAGGACCTGTTCAATGAGCAGGTGGCCCCGGTGGTCCATTGCGGATTCCTGCGTGAAGTCGAGGGCGAGATGGTGCGTCCGGACCTGCGGCTGGCGGTCAAGGAAACCTGTCGGCGTTTGCTCCAGAAGTTCAATCGTGTGACCTGCTTTCTCCCGATCGAGCGGGAACTGGTCTCCGACCACACGATCCTGGGGGCGGCCTATGTGGCCGAGTCCGTGCCGGAAGTCGGTGATATTTCGCTGGTGGTGGCTTCACAGCGACCGAATGCCGCGGATCTGGCCCGTTTAAAGAAGACGGCACCGGAGGCGATCATTACGATCAACGAGCGGCAGGCGGATTATCTGCGTCGGCACTGGCCCCGTGCCATGACCTTGCCGATCTACACGCTGCATACCCTGCCTCCCTTTGACGGCAAGCGAGGCATGGACCTTCGACTGGAAGCGATCGGCAGTGTGGCGGTCAACCTCCTGGAGATGAAGATGCGGCGCTTGCCGCTTTCGACCGCAAGCTTCCGTCAGACCCTGCTGATCGAGCCGCGCTGGCTCTCTGAGGGCTGAGGGATGAAAGCTGAGATCTGACTCTTGAAGGATGAAACCTGAGACCTGACTGGAGGGGTGGAGGGGTCAGGACATGGGTAACACCAGCGTGGCGTGCCCTGCCTTCGTATCCTTGGGGCTCCGTTGCTCTACGCCCGCACGAGCCGGCGTGGCGTGCCCGCTTGCGGGCGCCTGCGGTGTTGTCAGTTGCGGTGTGCAGGTATGATTCTGACCTGTCCTGAGCTTGTCGAAGGGCTACAAATGATTCTGCCAAAATGGCAGTGTTGTAAGCCCGGTGCCGGTGCATGCGTTCTAGAATGATTACTGCCCTTCGACGCTGCTCTTCAGGACAGGCCAGAATGATGCTTACAGCCGTGTGATTTAGGCAGAATGATGGACAGCAGAATGATTTTCTAGCAACGCCGCTGCCAGTGCGAATGGCACTACTTTAAGGACAAATAGAAGGGTTCCTTTTGCAACAAAGCGTCGCTCGTAGTGGCTGCTTTAGCTGCCATATTCAGCATCCTAAGCCACCTCGGCTCGATGGCGACTGAAGTCGCCACTACGATAAGAAGCTTAAAGTAGTGCCATTCGCTGCCAGTGTAGTGTGTCCCGCCTTCGTTTCTTGGGGCTCCGTTGCTCTACGCCCGCACGAGCCGGCGTGGCGTGTCCGCTTGCGGACGCCTGCGGTGTTGTCGTTTGCGGTGTGCTGAATGATTTTGCCTAAGCCAAAAGGGCTGCGGCGTTACGAGTACAGACCTTCGATCGGCCTACTCGAGTATAACCAGCAGCAGGTAGTTACCGTCGCCGCCCTTGATCTTGGGCCCGCCGAGCACACCGGGCTTGCCGGGCTTCAATTTCATCCGGGCATGGATGCCCTCCGACCAGCGCAGGTCGAGGGAGGCGCCTTTCTTGTCCGGCTTGGCATCGATACTGAGGCTCTGCCCCTTACCCAGTTTGATCTTTCCGGAACCGGGCAGGTCGATGCTTGTACTGCCCTGACCGGCCTTGCGGTAAGTGTCGAAGCGGAAGAGCCGTTTGAGCGTGCCGGCGTAGCGGTTGAGCGAACCGTCGACCCCGCCGCCATCGTTGGAGGCAGCCACGAGAATGGCCTGGACCTTGATGTGGCCGCCGTCCTGTCCCCGGACCTCCGTCTGGGCGAAGCAGGTCAGGCAGAGGATGAGCCAGATGGTTGTGATGCAAGGGAGGCGTTTCATGGTGCGGACAGGGTTAAAAGCTGTTGGAGTTTTTTACGTGCCAAGTGCAGACGGGACATCACAGTGCCGGTTTTGCATCCGAGTGTAGCGGCAATTTCCTCATAAGTATAGTTTTCAAATTCGCGGAGTACGAGCACCGTTCTCTGTGCTTCCGGAAGTTTGGCAATCGCTTCCCGTACCGCCAGATGCCGCTCGTCCTCGATCATGCCGGTTGCGGGATTGTTTTCATGGGGGAGGGGCAGGTCCTCCTCCTTGTTGTCGTCCGTTTGGCGAAAAATCCGCTGGAAACGCTTCCAATAGCGCTTGCGCCGGCGCAGCTCATCCAGCGCCGTATTGACCGCGATACGGTGCAGCCAGGTGGTGAAACTGGAGTTGAAATCGAAGCGGTTTCGCTTTTGCCAGGCCTTGATCCAGGTCATTTGGCTGACTTCGCGGGCATCGGCCTCGTCGGACAGCATGGCATGTACCGTTCGGTACACCCTGGGATAGTGCTGCTTGAACAGTTCCGCAAAGGCCGCCTCGTTCCCGTTCATGGCCGCACGGACTGTTTCCGGGGCAGGTGTCGGGGTTGTGTGAGTCGGCTCCATGTGTGCGGCAAGTCTTGGGACTCGGTTCACCGTGATGGGGTTCCGTGTCCTTCCGCAACACATTGCCCCCATCGGCCCGAAGGGCAATCCGCATGTTCAGTTCCTCCCGGTCTATGAACTTTAATTAGGGACAGACTATGCAATACCCCTTGATTCCTCCCCTGCACGCAGGGGAGGGGGACCGCGAAGCGGCCTGTCCTGAGCCTGCCGAAGGGTGGAGGGGTTCGTTTTCAGCCTGAATGAGTGGTCGCGCAGGCGCGTCCCGCGCCGCACCTTATTACAAGGGACAGACTATAAGTAAAAATTGCACATGCCACCTAGCAGTCGGTTCCATTTCCATGCCGGGTACGGATTTGCTTTACCTGCGGAGGATGGCTCTGTCAGGGTCGGGGGGATGAATTTGATTCTGACTGTTTTCGTCATCCTCCTACTCCTCAAGTTGCTGAGCTCCATCGGGCTGGATGTCCTGAACATGCGCCATGCCCGCGCGCAGTCCGCCGAGGTGCCCGAAGCATTCCGGGATTTCATCGACGAGCCGACCTATGCGAAGTCGATCGAGTACACCGTGGCCAAGACACGCTTCGGGATCGTGAACGATCTCTACGATGCGGGCATTCTTGCCCTTGTGCTGCTTTCCGGCTTTCTGCCCTGGCTTTACGGGCAACTGACTGCGCTGCTTGGTTACGGGGTTTGGGGGCAGGCCCTGGTGCTCTTTGCCACCGGTATCCTCCTCAGCATTCCCGGGATGCCCTTCGACTGGTGGAGTACCTTCCGTCTGGAGGAACGTTTTGGTTTCAACAAGAGCAGCCTGCAACTCTGGATCGTGGACAAGTTCAAGGGCCTCCTGATCGGTTTCATCATCGGTTACCCCTTGTTGGCCCTTCTTATCTTTCTGGTCAGCGCGGTGGGCAGTCTCTGGTGGCTCTGGGGCTTTACCGTCTTTTTCCTCTTTCAGCTGGTCATGGTGGTGGCCTATCCGATGTTCATCATGCCGCTCTTTAACAAGCTGGAGCCGATGGAGGATGGGGAGCTGAAGACACGTCTGTTTAATCTGGCGGAGCGTACCGGTTTCCAGGCGAAGACCATTTTGGTGATGGATGGCAGCAAACGTTCCGGCCACTCCAATGCCTTTTTCGCCGGCTTCGGCAAGTTCCGGCGGATCGTGCTCTTTGACACCCTGATCGAACAGATGGAAGCGGATGAGCTGGAAGCCGTCTTGGCTCACGAAATCGGCCACTACAAGAAAGGGCATATTCCCCAGCGGATCATCCTTTCGGCGGTTACCACCTTCCTGATGTTTGCCTTGATCGGCTGGCTGGCCAATGCGGCTTGGTTCACCGAAGCGTTCCATTTTGCTTCGGAGAGCACACAGTCGATTGTACCGGTGCTCCTGCTTTTCATGCTTCTGAGCGGCCTGGTGACCTTCTGGTTGGCTCCGTTCAGCAGCCTGTGGTCCCGCAAGCACGAATATGAGGCCGATGCCTTTGCCCGTGACGCGATGGGGCAGCCGCAATCCCTGTCCCGCGCCTTACGCAAGCTGCACAAGGAGAACCTCAGCAATTTAACCCCGCACCCGGCCTACAGTGGCTTCTACTACTCCCACCCGACGCTTTTGGAGCGCGAAGCCGCCTTATTTGAGGCAGAGGCGGGGCAGTAGCCATTGTTCAACCCCAGCCCCGGGATGAAGTCTCTGCTCAGTTATCTCTGTGTTCTCTCCGCCTTGTGCTCACTGGGCGCAGAGCCGGTGCGCGTGGCCACCTACAACCTGCAGAATTACCTGGTCATGGACCGGATGGTGGACGGGCAGTGGCGACCTGCCTATCCCAAGCCCGAGCCGGAAAAAGCGCGGATACGGGCAGCGATCCTGGAGGTCCGGCCGGACATTCTTTTTCTTCAGGAGATGGGCGAGACCATGTTTCTAGAGGAATTGCGCACCGATCTCGCCAATGCTGGCCTGCATTATCCCTATGCCGTGCATTTTAAAGCTCAGGACGAGGTCCGGCAGACTGCGGTGCTCAGCCGCCTGGCACCCAAGCAGGTGGTGAAGCACCGCGATCTTGATTTCAAGTACATGGACCGGCGCGAGTCGGTGAAACGTGGGCTGCTGGAGGTGAGTTTCGAACCCGTCGAGGGCGTGATGTTCAGGCTCTTCGGTGTCCACCTGAAAAGCCGGTGGTCGGATGAGAAAAAGGACCCGGAATCGGCGCTTCGGCGCGTGCGCGAGGCCGAGGCTTGCCGCGACCGGGTGGTGGCGCGGACCTTGGATCTAGGCGAGAGGCATTATTTGGTGACCGGTGATTTTAATGACGACCTGAACAGCGCGCCGCTGCGCCGTTTTTATCAGCGAGGCAGTTTGGTGCTGGGCTGGCACGTGCCGGCAACGGATTCCCGGAAGGAGTGGTGGACGCATTATTACCGCAAGCAGGGCAGCTATACCACTGTGGACGGATTCATTCTTTCGGAGGCGCTCAAGCCTGCCTTGAAGCAGGACTCGGCCTGCATCTATGACGCTCCCGGGGTTCTTGAGGGCTCGGACCATCGTATGGTGTATCTGGACCTCGATTTGAGTGCCCTCAAAGAAGATTCCCGGTGAGTCTCGCACGCTTTGTGCAGTATGGCCACGAAGCGCTATTACTCAGTTGCCAGCGGACAATCCGCTGTCAGCGTGAATCTCGATTATGGAAATCATCTTTCTAGGCACGGGCACATCGCAAGGAGTGCCGATGATCGCACAGCCCGAAGACGGCTGCGATCTCGACAACCCGAAGAACTGGCGCACGCGTACTTCCATCCACGTGGAGATGGGAGGGCATCACATCCAGGTCGATGCGGCTCCGGAGTTTCGCATGCAGTGCCTGAATAATGCGGTCACGCAAATCGACACCTTTATTCTCACCCATCCGCATGCGGACCATATCCTTGGGATGGATGACTTGCGCCGTTTTTGTGACCTGAATGGAGGCGTGGCCATGCCGGTCTACAGCAGCGAGGCCGGACTGGCGCGGATCCGTGAGATCTACCCTTATGCCGTCTTGGATAAGCCCAAGGTCAAGGGTTATCCGGCTTTTCAACTCAACAGCATGCCGCAGGCATTGGAGCTACCCGGTGGCACCGTGGAGTCGGTTATCTTGCCGCATGGCCCCATGCAGGTGCTTGGACTCGTCTTCACCGAAGCGGAGACGGGGAAACAATTTGCCTACTACACCGATTGCAAGGAAGTGACCGAAGAAGCCCTGGTTGTGGCCGACGGTTCCGATTTGATCGTGTTGGATGGCCTGCGTCCGGATCCGCACCCGTCCCACATGTCGGTGGACGAAGCGGTCGATACCGCCAAAAAGATGGGGGCGAGCATGTCCTTTCTGACCCACATGACCTACATGGTGGATCACGAGAGCACGGAGGCACGCCTACCGGATAATATCCGACTGGCCTACGACGGCTTGCGCGTCAGCTGGTAGGGTTCGACGGTACCGAGGGTCGATCGATCTCGGTAGGGTTCAATATCCTTTACCGGGGACAACGAGCCCTACCTATTTGCGGCCTTGTCGGCTGCGCCTATTTCTCCAACTCGGTGAAGACGCCCATCTTGCGGAACTTGGCGTAGCGTTGATCCAGGAGTTTGTCGGTGCTCAGCTTGTTGAGCTTGGCCAGGGACTTGAGGATGGCGTCCTTCATATTGGCGGCCGCTTCTTCATAGTCGCGGTGGGCGCCGCCGGTCGGCTCCTTCAGGATCTGGTCGACGATGCCGAATTTCATCAGGTGCTCCGGGCTGAACTTGAGGGCTTCCGCCGCTTCCGGGGCGGCGGCACGGTCCTTCCAGAGAATCGCAGCACAGCCTTCGGGTGAGATGACCGAGTAGTAGCCGTTCTCAAGGATCATGACCTCGTCGGCCACGGCCATGCCGAGAGCACCACCGGAGCCGCCTTCGCCGATCACGATCGTGATAATCGGCACCTTCAGGGCACTCATGTCGCGGATGTTGACGGCGATCGCTTCGGCCACGTGACGCTCTTCGGCCCCGATGCCGGGATAGGCGCCCGGCGTGTCGATCAGCGTGATGATCGGCATTCCGAACTTGTCGGCCATCTCCATCAGACGCATGGCCTTGCGGTAGCCTTCCGGGTGCGGGCAGCCGAAATTACGCTTGAGGTTATCTTTTGTGTTCCGGCCCTTTTGCTGGCCGATGACCATGACGGGCTGTCCGTCGATAAAAGCGGGGCCGCCCACGATGGCGGCATCGTCCTTGAAACGGCGATCCCCGTGCAGTTCCTCAAAGTCGGTGAAAATACGTTCGATGTAGTCGAGGGAGTAGGGGCGTTTCGGGTGGCGGGACAGTTGCACACGTTGCCAGGCGGTGAGGTTCGAGTAGATTTCGGACTTCATCTTCTCGATCTTCTTCTCGATCGCGGTGATTTCACTGCTGACATCGACTTTGGATTCCTGCGAGACCTGCTGCAGCGTGATCAGCTGCTTTTCGAGTTCGCGTAGGGGTTTCTCAAATTCGAGGGTGTAGGTAATATCTTCCATAAATATAAATTGTGGATTTAGCCCTCCTCGGTGCGGCCTGTCAATGCCGCTGGCAAGGTCGGCCCTGAGGCTGGAGAGGCGGATTGCCCTGTATTTTCAGTTTGGGGAATGAGGGCGATTGGCGCCGAAATTTTGCGCTTTGGGCGACTTTTGGGCCGGTTTTAGCCAAAATTCGGTCTAAATCGGACGATTTTGGGTCGTTTCGTGGATTTTATGCCTCTTCGCCTAGAGCTCGTCTTTTTGAGGCGGAGATTTAAGCTCCTCCTTCCAGCCGAGCATGCGAGCCTGCGCCCCATAGTGTTCGGCTTTATCCTTGTCGCCCCGCTCGACCCAGATCCGCGACAGGCTTGTATTGATGTGGATGTCGTCGGGCCGCAGCTTATGTGCGGTTTCCGCGGCGCCGAGTGCGGCATCATAGTCCTCACTCGCGTAGAGGACCTCGGTCAGGGCATGCCAGGCCTCGAAGCTGTCGGGATGGCTGCCGGTGATGCTGCGGAGCTTGGCCAGAGCACTGTCATTTTCGCCGATGGCGAAGTCGAAGGTGGCGTCGTCGATCTGGTCCTGCAGGGAAGTGTCGCTCATGCGGTCTTTTAGGTTGCTCTGGTATATCGGTGAGGGTTGAGTGAGTTTTAGAATATATGGCTGACCCGCAAATTGAAAAACTGCTGATTGTCCAGGACCGTGATCTGGCGCTGCAGAAACTCGAACAGGAACTGGCGCGTATCCCGGTTGAAAAAGCCGCCTTGGAGAAGCAGATCGCCGAGGAGACCGCCAATATCGAGGCCGCGCGGCAATCGCTCAAACAAAAGGAAGTGGAGCGCCACGATCTCGACAACGAGGTCAAGTCGAAGGAAACGGCGGTGCAGAAGTTCCGCACCCAGCAGATGGAGGTCAAGAAGAACGAGGAATACCGGGCCTTGACCCAGCAGATCGAGCAGACCGAGGCGGCCATCGCCGAGCTGGAGGAAAAGGAAATTGCCCTGATGCTGGAGATCGACGAACTCCAGGCCGACTTTCAGACCGAAAAAGGCAAGATCGAGCTGCGGATCCAAGACCGTAACGGGCAGATCGCCCAACTCGCCGAGCGTGCCGGCAACCTCGAAGCCTCCCTGGGGGAAGCCCAGGCGGCACTGGCGCTTTCACGTGAAGGGGTGGAGGACAACTTTTTGGAAAACTACGACCGCGTGCGCAAGATGACGAAGCGGCCGCCCTATGTGGTACAGGTGGAGGCGCACAAGTGCGGCGGTTGCCATTTGCGGGTGTCCAATGACGTGGCCAAAGAGGCGATGCACTACGGGGAGCCGCATTACTGCGACCAGTGCGCCCGGATCGTTTATATCTAGATCTCGATCCCGGACGGGCACTTTTGGGGGCATCGTTTTACACTTACCGGGATAGGGCCGGTTCGCTCGTGGGCTGATCCCCCGGGCTTTGTTCGCGATGCGGCACACTGCCGCGGCCGGTCCAGACGATGTCGCCCTCCGTCGGCCAATTGGTGTCCTCTTCGTCGATTGAACCCCCATCGTCAACGAGGTTTGTCCCGATGCTGTAGAGCGTGAACGCGTTACCTTCTTTCCGGTAGTGCAACGGGGCTTGGCTGAAAGGATCCATGGGGATCTGATCGAGATATTGTGGCGTCAAAGCCTCGATCGAGTCCGGGTACTGGCCTGCGATCGTTTTATAAGCTTCCAGTGCCGAGCTGGTGCGTACCAGTTCGTTGCGTGCTTCAGCTGCGATCACATGATCATACATGCTTCGAACCGCAGGTGTGACAATTGCCGTCAGAAGATGGCGGTGCTTCTTTACCTCCTCTTGGAAGCGTTCTTCAAAGTCCGCGAACGCTCCGAGCGCCTCGGGTTGCAGTTGTCGGGCCTTCCTCATGTAAGTCAGGTAGGCGGCGTAGTCGTATTTGAAAAACCACACGACAAGGGGATTGCTTGCCGTCTTCAACTGGAGCGACGGAACCTCCCCGCCGCTTAATTCCAGGAGGCGCTCATAGTCTCCCTCAATGATGGCCTCAAAAAATGGACTCGCCAGTCCGAGCCGTTCCATATCCATGGAGGCTATCCAGCGCTCACTCGGCTTCAGGTTCCAGTTGCCGAGTCCGGCTTGATGCCAGTTCTGGGACTGCCAGCTGGCGGCTTGCTGGAAGCGGTAAGCCATCTTCTGTGTGGCGACACTGGTGAGCAGGCAGATGAGGTTGTCCCCTTGGCCCACGTGTTCCGAAAGCCGGAGCGTCTGGTACAGGTAGCGGGCGGCGTCACCGTCTTGTCCCATATGAATGGAATAGGCCGCTTTCATTAGGAGTCGATCGGCTGCCCGTTTGATAATGCCGACTTCCGGGACCAACATGGCCGGGCCGGCATCATAATTCCAGTCCGGCTTGAAGGATGGTTTCTCCGCGATCTGTTCGATTCGGTTGAAATAGCCTTCGAAGTCTTCCGTGCTGAGTAATTTGCCGATCTCCGGCCAAAGCTCGGGCTCAATCTGAAAGGTCTGCACGGCTTGGTAGGGATCCAGGTCTTCGTCGGGGATGAGTCCTTCCAAGCTATCGTCGAATGCCAGAATCGACGGGTGCTCCTCCACATAGGCATCCAATTCCAGATAGAGCGGGGCGGCGTTGTCGGCGTCGTCCACTTCCGGGAGCACTTGCTCGATGCTGAAGGGAGCGCCGTCTTCGACCAGCCCGGCTTTGGCCTCGGCCAGGGCTTTGGAGGCGTCATGGCTGAACCAGATGAGGGCGCCGCCGACGAGAAGGAGCAGGACCAGAAAGCCGATCCCGAAGACAATCGCTAGTTTTTTCAACATGGGGTATTAACTCAAACGCAGAGAAAAACCGGCAGCGGTGAGTATGTCGAAGGCTTTTTGGCTGTGCTCCATCAGCTTGGCCAGATTTGCGAGGGTGAGGAGTTGAAACTCCATCGCGCTCGCGGTGACCTCGATCCGCAGGTCGAGGGCGGGCAATTTCAATTCGAACTCGCTGGCATCGGGGGCGTAGTCGAGGCAGCCCGCCAATTCGTCGATGTCTTCGATGCGGTCGATTTTGGCCTCCAGGTCGATGGCTTCGGGAAACTCGATCCGCAGGCGGTTGCAATGGTGGTTGAAGCACTGGTGGAATCGGGGATCTGCTGCGATGCTTTCGTTGTGCAGGCGTGTGACCTCGGTGCTGAGACAGTAGGACTTCGGGTCCGCCGGTGATTGGTCGATCCGGATCTCGAGCTCGAAATCCGGGGTCTTGATCAGCGCCGAGCCGTCCTCGCAGCTGTAGTCGAACTCCCGCCGCTTGTAGCCGAAGAGGCTACGGATGTCCGCATGCAGGCGTTCCGCCGCAGCTTGGACCTCCGGATGTCCGGCACGCCGGACAAAGCTCTGGGCCGCGTCATGATGGCTGTCCGGCACATGGTGGTGCTTTTCAAATCCGCCCAGCCGACGGATGCGCCCTTCGGTCCGCCCGTAGAGCAGGGCGGTGGGGGCGTGGTCGGCTGTGGTTGTGGTCGCGGTCATTCGGGGCGAGCTTGCATCGAATCGGCGATCGGGGTCGATGAAGAAAATTTCATTTTAGCTTCATTTTATGCTCATCCCCTTCCGCTACACTCTCCGGCGAATTGAAATGACTACGTACCGCTAAAACATGGAAGCCGCACTCGATACCAACCACTTTTCCTCCGCACCGGAACTACGCACGGTGCCCTATTCACTGAGCGAATCGATTGCCTATGCACTCGAATCGAAAGGCTCGGGACTGCGTCAGGCAATGGCCCGCGATGTGGCGGCTGCCTGCGGGCTCCAGACGCGTGACGCCGATTTACTGGCCGAAGGGATCGAGTACTTTCATCACGCCTCCCTTATCTTCGACGATTTGCCCTGCATGGATGATGCGGATGAACGTCGTGGCCGCTTGTGCCTGCATCGGGTGGCCGGGGAAGACCGGGCCGTGCTGGCAGCCCTCGCCCTGGTGAACCGAGCCTACACACTCTGCTGGAAGGTTTCCACTCGGTACAGCGCTTACAGCCACTATGCCGGACGCGTCGTGGAGCGGAGCATGGGCGAATTGGGCATACTCGAAGGGCAGGCCCGAGACCTGAGCTATCACCCGGTCCGCGGTGCCGCCGAGGTCAAGGCGATCGCCGGCCGTAAGACGGGGGCCTTGCTGGAATTGACCCTGCTGCTACCGACCGTATTGGCCGGCGCTTCCTTCCGTACAATTTTGCGCCTTGCCCGCCTGGCCCGTTATTGGGGCATCATCTATCAGGGCATGGATGATTTTTCCGATCTCCTGTTGGGACCCGGCAATAGCGGCAAGACCGCGTTTCGCGATCTGCAGCAGGCCCGACCCAACCTGGTGCTGGCCTTGGGCAAGCAAAAGGCCTATGCCGAACTCAACCGCTATTTGGAACGTGCCAAGCAGCAGATCGAGCGCCTTGTGGTCGAGGATACGAAATGGTCTTTTTTGAGCGACTATCACGCCCGGTTTGGGGGTAAAGCGGCGGCTTTGAAGTCCGCAGTGGAGGCCGCTTGAGTATGCGTTTCGCACGTCTGGTCTTGACGAACCTGCGTCGTCATCGCCTGCGGACTCTGTTCGGGGTGGTGGGGATCGCTTTTGGTGTCGCGGCGATGTTGACCGTACTGGCGGTGGTGCTGGGGGCGATCGGCATGTTTCGAAATATTCTTGAGAGCGACAGCCATTTTCTGGTCTTCGAGCGCAATGTGTCGGATCTCTTCTTCAGTAGTGTGCCGGAAGACGCCTGGCAGGAGGTGCGTCGTATGCCCGGGGTGCGTCAAGCTAACCCCGTGCTTTTCGGCATCGTCAATGTGCCCGGTCACCCTGTCATTACTTGCTTTGGAGTCGAACGCGACAATCCGAGGATCCAGGGAGCTGAATGGCTGGCGGGGGACGCTTCCGGCTTTGGCTCGAAGGACGATACCGTTTATCTGGGCGAACGGGCGGCCGCATTCATGGAAGCCGGTGTCGGGGATGAGGTGGAAATCGGCAAGGGGACCTTCCGTGTCGGCGGTATCCTCAAGACGCGGAACGGATTTGAGGACGGCGGGGTCTTTTTCCCGCTTGCGCTTGCCCAGGACTACTTCCACCGCGAAGGGCTGGCGTCCATTATCTCGGTGAATCTCGATGACGTCGATGGCGGGGATGCCTTCCGCGAGTCCATTGAGACGACCTTTCCCGACCTGACTGCGCTGGCCAACGAGGAATTCAACAGCAATTACAGCCAATTTAAAATACTGTCGGCAACCGCTTGGGCGGTGGGCTTCTGCGCCTTCCTGCTTGGTGGCATGAGTGTGGCCAATACGATGACGATGTCGGTCTTTACCCGCATTCGTGAGATTGCGATACTCCGGGTCTGCGGCTTTTCCCGCAAGCAGATCGCCGCACTCATACTCGGAGAAGGGGCGTGCATCGCACTGCTTGGTGTCGCCCTGGGGCTGCTCTGTGGCTTTGGCCTATTGGTGACCTTGGAGCATGTTCCCCAGTTGCAGGGCTACATCCAAGCCAGTGTTTCGGCCACGATGCTGGGGGGCATCTGCCTGACCGCTTTCCTAACCAGTGTCGCCGGATCCATCTATCCGGCCTGGTACGCCAGTAAAATTCAACCCGCGGAGGCCCTGCGCTATGAGTGATAATGCGATCATCGTGGAATCCGTTTCGAAAAGCTTTGATGACGGAAAAATACCGGTCCTGCGCGACGCCAACCTGCACATCCGTGAAGGGGAGCGAGTCGCGCTCTGGGGGGCGTCGGGCTCCGGGAAGACAACTTTGCTCAATTTGATTGGCGGACTCGATCTGCCGGACCACGGGACACTTCGTACTTTCGGAGTGGATCCCACCATCGAGGACAACCGTTTGCGCCTCCGGCGTGAACTGGTGGGCTTTGTCTTCCAGTTGCACAACCTGATTCCTTACCTGACCGTGCGGGAAAATATCCTGATCCCCGCCGTGGCCTCGGGAATGGACAACGTCACGGCGGAGACGCGTCTGCAGGACCTGTTGGAGCACCTGAACATGTCGCACCGTGTGAACCATCGCATCCAGGACCTTTCCGGAGGCGAGCGCCAACGCACCTCGATCGGGCGGGCCCTCATCCAACAGCCGAAAGTCCTATTGGCCGATGAACCGACCGGCGCCCTCGACGAACATACCGGCGACCAGGTCTTCAAGCTCCTCGGCGAGCTTTCGGAGAACCTTAAAGTCACTATCGTTATCGCTACGCACGAGCGCCGCTATGCACAGTCTTGCGACCGGATCTTCCGTGTTACCCGAGGGACTGTAGAGGAGGTCGGGCATGACTGAGCGTCCGGACAGCTGGTCGCGCTACCTGCAGCTGGCAACAGCGAGTTACAGCTTTTTCTGGCTGCTTGCCGCCAACTTGGTCGGACTTTGGCTGGCGGCCTTGCTGGTCTGGCCGCACTTGGGCGATCTGGTTCCGGATTGGACCTATGGACGGTGGATGCCCCTGCATATGGACTGGCAGCTGTATGGATGGTGCTCCTTGCCACTGGTTGGCCTGTTGATGCGTTATTTCATGTCGCCCTCCAACGGATCCACCCGAATGGACATCGGCATCGGTTACGGCGCATGGTCGGTCGCGCTCTTTATCGGTGGTTTCCTCAGCCTGCAGGGGGAGGTCAGCGGGAAACTGTTCCTGAACTGGTCGGGCGTGGGGCGAATCGCCTTCCCGGTGGCGCAGATGGTCCTGTTTTCGGTCCTGGCCGCTGCAAGTGTGGGTCGCTATCGTCGTATCGGTAAATTTGATACAAAGCAGTGGCTGCAGGCTCTGTTACTGCTGGTCCTGATCGCTTCCCCGGTCTCGCTTTTCATTACATCCGGGCGCAAGGTCTATCCGCCGATCGATCCGGAGAG
The DNA here is from genome assembly GCF_027257905.1 of Coraliomargarita parva. NCBI lineage: Bacteria > Pseudomonadati > Verrucomicrobiota > Opitutia > Puniceicoccales > Coraliomargaritaceae > Coraliomargarita > Coraliomargarita parva. The sequence continues at coordinate 118,250 of NZ_JAPZEI010000008.1, read as the reverse complement.
CGGCGGGGCGACCGGGCACAGCCTGTTGGCTTCGACGCTGGGTATCATACTGATTTTCGGATTCCTGCCCTACCTGCTGCGGATCCGCGGCAAAGCGCGCGCTCGGAAACTTAGCCGCTTTTATGCCGGCGCTTACCTCGCCTCCTTGTGTGTCTGGGCTCTGATCGGACACGGGAATGCGTCCAACCGCAGCGCTGGGCAGGTTGTCGGCTTGGGTGTTCTGCTCGCGTGGGTGCCCATGATCGCGGTGTACTTCAGGGCGTTCGAATGGCCCGTCCAACTGCGTCCCTGGTTGCTGGCGTTCCTTTTCTGGTGGGGCTTTCTGACTGTGGACGGATTTATCACCTTTCTTCCGGGGGTTCTGGATGTGTTGAAATTCACCAACGGGATGGTGGCGCATGCGCACCTGGCCATGGCCGGTATGCTCGGTGCCCTGAACATGCTCGTGTTGGGAACTTTGGGGCGTGCGGAATCCGGGGATCCCTGGACAGACCGGGCCGGCTTCTGGCTCTGGCAGTCGGGCACATTGATCTATGTGCTGGCCATGCTGGTACAGGGCGTACGGGAAGGCTTGGACCCGACGGTTCTGTTTGGAGGCAATGCGCTTACGCAGACGCTTTACCTTGTCCGTTTGTTGGCAGGTGGGCTTCTTGTTTCCGCCAGCGCACGCTGGGCGGTCTTACTCCTGCGGGTCGAGTTGAAATCTGTCGGCGTCGGAGGCGCGATCCGGACATGAGCTACAGTTTGAGAGAAAAGTGCATCTTGGCCCTGGCCGTTGGCGCGGGCCTGATGGACGGCCTGACAGGTTGCTTGCTATTGGCTGCCCCGGCTTTTGCCCTTCGCTTGATGGGGGTGCCCCCGATTGATCCGGAGGCGCTCGTCTTTATCCGCTACATTGGGGCTTTTGTGTTCAGTATCGGGACGCTTTACTTCTATGCCGCCTTGCGGGTTCAGCGGAGGCGCGATTGGAAAGCTTTCCGCATGATCTTCGGTGTGACTGCCTGGGTCCGTGCGGTGATCTGTTTCTTTACCTTGAATGCGATTCTCTCCGGAGGGCTCGATGTCGCCTGGTGGTCGGTCCCGGTTTCGGATGGTTCGCTGGCATTACTGCAAGCTTGGCTGGTCCTGGCAGGATGGATTAGGAAGGATTGATGGGATGTCCGGTTTTCTGAAAGAGCGATGGCGGGCGATCGGACTGCTGTGGGCCGTCTGGTTCTATTTCCTGATTTATGCGCAATTCGGATTGCTCCATCTCATGGAGGCCAGTCTGGATGGGCCGCAATTGAAGTGGGTACTTGGCTCGATGGCCCTGTCTGGAGTGGCGGGGGCGCTCTTTGCCGCCTACGCCTTTCGCGAAGCGTGGGGAAATCGCATGATCTTTGTTTCGTTTCTCGTTGCGGGGTTGACCGCGATACTGGCGACCGTCTGCCAGACTATGCCTGCATTTACCTTGGTGGCCGCTTTGACCGGATTGTCGCTCGGTGTCTTGACGGTTGCGGTGGTGGGGTACCTGCCATGGGCCTGTCCATTCTCCCATATCGGTTTGACTGCGGGCTTGGCAACCGGACTCGCCTATTGGTTCTGTAATCTGCCACCTGTTTTTGACGCATCGCCCCGTGTGCATTGCTGGATGGCGGGTTTGGCAGGCATCCTCGCGCTGGGCTTCCTGCCGGGCATCCGGGGGACGGGCACATGGGGAAGCTGGCAGGCCATTCAATCGCGAGTGCGTGGATGGGGGAGTCTGTTGCCATGGACTGTCTTGGCCTTCCTTGTCTTGATTTGGAGTGATAGTGCCGCGTTTGCGGATATTCAGCAAACGAGTGGGTTGAAGTCGGCCAGTTGGGGCGGCAGCGCCCAACTGTTAGGCTTTGGCGTGATACACTGCCTGGCCGCGATGGCGGCTGGTGAATGGATGGACCGTTATGCGCCCCGTCTGCTGTACCTGGGATCATTCGCCTGCCTGTTTCTCGGCTATCTGTTGATCGGTCGACATGGTTTGGGCGTGATTGGAGGGGCGCTCTATGTTGCCGGGGTCTCGGCATACTCGACCGCTCTTGTCAGCTTTGCGGCACTGGAGCGGGATCCGTTACGTATCGCCAGGGGTACGGGCTGGGTCTTTGCCATTGCCGGTTGGCTCGGGTCGGCGATGGGGATCGGGATGGTGGATGATCTCGGGCGAGTACCCATCCTGTTCTGGCTCCTTGCGTTTGCTGCTCTGGGGCTCGCCATCTTTGTACCGCTTGCGCGGAAAGGAGTGAAACAGTCATGAAGCAAGTTTTTCGATTATCGCTGTATCTGGGGGTTGTCGTGTTCAGCAGTGCCGTCGCGACGCTCTGGATGTCTTGTGAGAAATCCTACAGGGTGGACAGCTCGGTGGCCTACGGGCGCCAGGTCTATATCTCCGAGGGGTGCATTCATTGCCACTCGCAGTACATCCGGCCGGTTGGCCAGGATCGCCGGCTCTGGGGGGCGCCGACCAGTGTCGAGCAAGCTTACTCGCAGGAGCCGGTCTTGATCGGCAACCGCCGGCAGGGACCGGATTTGGCCAATGTGGCCCTGCGCCGTCCCAGGGAGTGGAACCGTCTGCACCTGCTCGCTCCCGATCAGCTTATGCCGGGATCGCGCATGCCTTCCTTCAGCTATCTCTTCGAAGCGGGCGATCCCCGGGGGCCGGCCTTGCTGGATTATCTCGACCAGTTGAAACCGGAGTTGAATGTGACTGACAATCCCGTAGTCCCGGCTACAGTACGCTCACGAGACGATGAAAATTCTGCTGGTAGAGGATGATTACAAGATTGGCCGCTTTGTTGAAAAAGGCCTTCGGGAGAACAGCTACACCGTGGTCTGGCGCCGCAGTGTGGAGGAAGCAAACGACGCGATCAGTGAGAGCGGGTTTGATCTAGTGATCCTCGATCTCGGCTTGCCCGATGGAGACGGTATTGAATTGCTGCGCGATTGGCGGCGTTGCGCCTTTAACGAGCCTGTGCTGATTCTCAGTGCGAGGGATTCCGTCGAAGACCGGGTCAGCGGGCTGAACCTCGGCGCGGACGACTACCTGCCCAAGCCGTTCAGCTTCGAGGAATTGCTCGCCCGGGTGCGCTCCCTTTTCCGGCGGCATGGCACCGCCCGTAAGACGGTGCTCGAACACCGTGGTGTGTGTATGGACCTCTTGGCGCATACCGTGAGCTTCGACGGAGAAACTGTGGACTTGACCAACCGTGAGTATGCCTTGCTGGAACTCTTCCTTTCGAACCGCGGGCGGACTTTGACTCGTACCCAGATCGGCGAAAAAATCTGGGATGCCAGTTATGATATGCAGACGAACCTGATTGATGTCTATGTGCGCAAGCTCCGTCAGCACTTCGACTTCGGACCCGATGCGCCATCCCTGATCAAGACGGTCCGTTCCGTCGGTTACATGATGCCATGAAGTCCTTTTCCAGCCGACTCACTTTCTGGTACGCCTTGATCGTGACCCTGACGGTTGCGGTCTTGCTGCTCATCGGCCGTTTCTACCTTGAGCATAACATGATCGCCAGCATCGACCTGCTGAACGAGGTCGAGTTCGAAGAGATCCGCTCGCGCATCGACCTCTCCCACGAAGGCGAAGAAGATGCGATTCTGAAGGCTGTCCGGGAGCATGCCGAACTGGATGCGGCGCTTTATTTCTTTCAGGTCGGCCGGGGGCACCGTGATATTATTTTCAGGAGCAGCAATCTCGGGCCGTACGCCTTGCCCAAGGCTGTTCACGGAAAGCCGCAGGCGACGGTTTATGATGATGAGCTGGGCCTGCTCCGGTCCGCCGAATTCAAATATGCCGGCTTGGATGTTCACATCGTTTCTTCCCTTCACAGCGCGGAGGGGCTCTTTGACGACTACGAGCAAAGCGGATTCATTGTCTGTGGCGTCGTCTTCCTGCTTAGTATCGGGGTCGGCTACCTGCTCAGCCGTCTGGCGATCCGTCCGGTCGCGGCAATTCAGTCGACCGCGCGCAGGATTACGGCATCGAGCTTCAGTGAGCGTATCCCTGTTCCGAATACAAACGACGAGATTGCGCGTATGGCCGGGCTGCTCAATGAGATGCTGGATCGTCTCGAGGCTTCCTATGAGCAGGTCAAGCGTTTTACCGCGGAGGCTTCGCACGAGTTGAGAACCCCGCTCTCCATCATTCGCTTGCAGGCGGAACGCCTGGCCGCGGCGGATCCGATGAGTGATGACGAACGGGTTGATGCCGCGGCGGAGCAGCTGGAGGAGGTCAGCCGGCTGAACAAATTGATTGATGACATGCTGCTTCTTGCCAAAGCAGATGCGGGAGTGATGTCACTCCAGTGCAAGGAGGTGGACTTGCAGGACTATATGGATGATTTCAAGTGCGACGCGGAATTGCTGGCTGAAGAACGTGGCGTGCGTTTTGTCCTTGATAACAAGTTGGAGGAACCGGTGGTTCTGGATCCGGTGTGGATGCGGCACGTACTCCTGAACCTTTTGTCGAACGCGCTGAACTACAGCCCGAAGGGAGGGAAGGTCAGCTTTAGCTGGAGCGAGTTCAACCGGCAGCCGACACTTCGCGTGGAAGATGAGGGGCCGGGCTTGCCGGAATCCAAACTCGAGTCCGTCTTCAATCGTTTCGAGCGGATCGACAGCGGAAGCGAGACCAAAGGCAACGGCTTGGGCCTGGCGATTTGCCGGAGTATCGTGCGCCGGCATGGCGGCTGCATCCAAGCGCGTAACCGAAAGGACCGTTCCGGCCTGATTGTTGAGGTGAGCCTGCCGAGCAAGGAAGATTGCTGCCTGGAATGATGAAGTGGTTCATCGGCAGTCTTGCCCTGCTTTGTTTCGGGACCGGCTTCGCCGTCTGGCTCGGCTGGGGGCGTCGCTCGACTTGGGCGCAAGCTTCAGGTTGGGGCCAGCTTTCGTCAGACGTTCGAAACCGGGCTAAGGAAGCGGGGGACGCTTGGGAGTCGGATCCACTCGCGCCCCGCTTGCTCTGGTGGGGGCATGCCACCATGGAGGTGGTTTGGGCGGGGCAACAAGTGGTGGTCGATCCGGTTGCCAATACCCGGGTGAAAGTGGCCCCCCGGCTTTTTCGCGACCGCGTTTTGGATACAAGCCGGAGTTTCGACCTGATCCTGATCACGCATGCCCATATGGATCATCTGGATAACAGCACTTTGGAGGCCCTGCCACCCAGTCGCGTCGTGCTGCCGGCGGGTTCCGAGCGCTTTCTTTCCGCCGAGGTCTGGCGCCGGCACCAAATCGAGCCGCTGGCCATGGGCTCGGTCCTTGATCTGGGGGATCTACGGGTCAGTCTCGTGCCCGCGAAACACGGGGGCTGGCGGTATCCCTGGCAACGCGGACTTTTTGCCTGTGGCTATGTGTTCGAGTCCAAGGGGCGTTCCTTATATGTGGCGGGGGATACCGCCAGCGGTCCGCATTTCGAACAGATTCGTGAATCCTTTGCTCCCGACTACGCCGTGCTGCCCATCGGGGCCTACGATCCACAGTGGTTCCTGCGTATTCGTCATTTGAACCCCGAAGAGGCTTGGGAGGCGGCGGAGCAGTTGGGAGTGAAATACCTCGTCCCGTACCATTTCGGAACCTACCGCTTGTCGCTGGAGGCGATGGATGAGCCGCTGCAGCGTTTTGCGGCAGCGGCATCCGGACACGCCGTAAAGTGGTGTCTACCTTTGGGCGACGAATGAGCCGAGAGGATGCTGGCGGCTCCATTGCCCCAGGGCTGCAGCCTCCAAGCGCGACCAGGGGGAATAGCTGCTGTCCTCCAGTTTTGTCGGATCGGCCTCCTCACTAAGAAACTCCGCCCAGTTGATCCAGTCGAGCGCGGCCACCTCTGTGGGGTTGAGCTGAGGTTCTTGAGAACAGAGGCCGATGAACACCGGGCAGATTTCATTTTCCTCAATTCCCTGATAGCTGGCCCGGTAGCGAAAGTCGGGGAGTGCCAGACGCAGGGAGATCCCCCGCAGTCCCAATTCCTGACGTAGGCGTCGTTGCGCGGCATGTTCGAGGGCTTCGCCCGGCATGGGATGGCCGCAGCAGGCATTTGACCAGATGCCCGGCCAGGTCTGTTTCGTCCAGGCCCGCTGTTGGATCAGCATTTCGCCGTGCAGATTAAAGAGGAAGATCGAGAATGCACTGTGCAGGGGCGTGGAACGGCCGTGGATCTTGTCCTTGGGCGCGCTGCCAATCGCTTGGCCGGCTTCATTCAGCAGTACGACTTCTTCGATCTCGGTCGGTGCGCTTGTGTCAGGCATCGTTTTGAACTTGTCCTTCGAGGTGAAAGTGGACGGTCAGGTCCGGCTTGACCGTGAAAAAGAGGAGACGAATGATTTCAAGGTCCCAGTTCGTGTACTTCAGCTCGCAACTGCCTTCGATGATCACCTTGCCCTCAGTCTGTTCGATGCGGTAGGGCAGTTCGACCTCCCGGGTCTGCCCGTGCATACTGAATTGGCCACTGCCCAGCCGTGTTTGGCCGTCAGCGTCCATTGATTCTGAGGTGAGCGTAAATACGCCCTCCGGATACTGGCTGATCTCTATCCACTCGCGCATTTTCTTGTCACGCGAAGCTTTTTCGGAATCCAGGCTGCCGAAAGGGAAGTGGCAGCTGGCGGAGACGACGGACAGGGTGTCGGGCGCGAGCTCGATGTCGCAACTGAAGTCTTGGGCGACGCAGGTGAATTTGTGGGGAGGGCTGGCCTTTACATCCACAGACAAGCTCGATTTGGCGGGATCCATCTTGAAATTACCGGCATGGAGCTGGGCAGCCAACAGGCAAACTGGCAGGAAAATGAGGGTCTGGATTGTGTTCATTACGCAATCCTATCTCTTCTCCATGAAGCCTTGCTGAATCATTTATGAATAAATCCTCATAATTCGTTCACGCCTGCTTCATTGCTTCTCCATACTATCTACTGACTACCATTATGATCTCTCTACGCCGTATCCTTGTTGTTCTTAGCTTCATTGCCTGCCTTGGGGGCAGTTTTTCCGTGCTTTCCGCCGAATCCTTGGAGGTGGGACAGCCCTTTCCCGCCTTCGAAGGCATGCAGGACCAGCACGAGCTGGATTATCCGATGCCGGAAAAGACCCGTTATGTGGTGGTTTCCTACACCATGTCCGTCGGCAAAGCGGCCAATGGGTATTTCTCGGCACAGCCCAAAGACTACCTGCAGGCCAATCATGCGGTCTATGTGGCCAATATTTACGGGATGCCTGCGGTCGGTCGCTTCTTTGCCATGCCCAAGATGCGCAAATACCACCATCGCATCATGCTGGCCGATGCCGAGGGCTTGCTCGACGATTTCCCTCAGGAAGAGGACCGCCTGACCGTCTTTGAACTGGGGGCTTCTGGTCGGATCGAGGCGATCCGTTACTGGGATCCGAAATCCGGACAGGCTCCGTTCTGAGCCCAATTTGGCCGGATTGCCGCACTTTACCCGTTTTTCAGCTTTACAAGCAGGGGGTAAATCTGTGTTTTCCCCATCTTTTCCTCATTTCTCATGCAGAAAACACGCAAATCCATCGCCAAGCGCTTCAAGAAGACAGGCACCGGTAAACTCCTGCGTCGTACGCCGGGGCACCGTCACCTCCTTCGCAACAAGAGTGTGAAGCAACGTCGCCGTGCAGGTAGCAGCAAGCTCGTCGCTGACGGGCAGCGCGCCAACCTGATCCGCGGTCTGCCGTTCGCATAATACAACGAAACGTTTGAAAATATAAACTCAGCCAGCCGGGTAACATGAAAATGGGCGACCCGACGGCACCCAAACAAGAGATTACAGAACATGCCTAGAGCCACAAATGCTCCCGCGACGCTTGCACGTCGCAAAAAAGTCCTGAAAAAAGCCAAGGGCTATTTCGGGAATAAGTCCCGTCTCTTCCGCTATGCGAAGGACGCTGTCGAGCGCGCCGAGGTGTACGCCTACCGCGACCGCCGTAAAAAGAAGTCCGAATTCCGTCAGCTGTGGATCGTTCGTATCAACGCGATCTGCCGCGCCAACGGCATCAACTACAGCCGTTTCATGAACGGCCTCAAGACTGCCGGTATCGAGATGGACCGCAAGCAGCTCTCCGAGCTGGCGATCCACGACGAGGAAGCTTTCAAGGCCCTCATCGAAAAGGCCAAGGAAGCCCACGCCGCTGCCTAAGTCCTTCGGATTCGATTGAATTTCTAAAGCCGCTCCCATCCGGGGGCGGCTTTTTTTGGATCATCGCCATTTACCGGGTAAGGGCTTGTTGAAGTGGACGGATTCCATCGGGTCAGACTAGCGTATCGCTTATCTGTGAGCTCGAGTGATTCTATGGGTCGGCTTGATTGTGGACCCCTCCGTCTCCGCTCCGCGGATCCACCTCCCCTGCCTGCACCCGTCTTCGTCTAAGACTACGCCGAGCCATGGAGGAGGAGTTTATTGGGGCTCTGCGTGTGAGTTGAGGTCGTTGTACAGAAAAACACCTCCTCTTTTCCCAGGGGAGGCTTGTCACGGCGTATCGGAGAGAAGACGGATGGCTGCAGCCAGTCAGAGACACCTTCCTGCCTGGATGAAGGCGGGGGTGGTAGCGGCGGCTGTCCTCAGCGGCCCATTGCGCTGTTGTCTGTGGTGTGGCGTGTGAGGACACACGCCGCTACCAACTAGCCCACAAAAAAGCCCGGCGTTGCCGCCGGGCTTTTGGTAAATGGTGGATTGAGTCGGGGACTACTTGAGTGTGCCGGCGTAGATCGCGTTTTCACCCAGTTCTTCTTCGATGCGAAGAAGTTGGTTGTATTTCGCGATACGGTCGGAACGGCTCATGGAACCGGTCTTGATTTGGCCGGCGTTGGTGGCAACCGCGATGTCGGCGATTGTTGTGTCCTCAGTTTCACCGGAGCGGTGGGAAACGACAGAGTTGTAGCCGTTTACCTTGCCCAGCTCGATTGCTTCGAGTGTTTCGGTGAGGGAACCGATTTGGTTCACCTTGATCAGGATCGAGTTGGCAACGCCAAGATCGATACCCTTTTGCAGGAACTCGACGTTGGTTACGAAAAGGTCGTCACCGACGAGCTGAACCTTGTCGCCGATCAGGTCGGTCAGAACCTTCCAGCCGTCCCAGTCGTTTTCGTCGCAGCCGTCTTCGATGGAATCGATCGGATACTTCGAGCAAAGTTCGGCCAGGTATTCAGCTTGCTCTTGGGAGTTGCGCTTGGCACCGGTTTCGCCTTCGAACTTGCTGTAGTCGTAGACGCCGTCGCTGAAGAACTCGGAGGATGCGCAGTCGAGTGCGAAGGTGATGTCTTCACCGACCTTGTAGCCGGCAGCTTCAACAGCCTTGCAGAGTGTGTCGAGTGCGTCTTCGGTGCCTTCGAAAGTCGGAGCGAAACCGCCTTCGTCACCCACAGCTGTGCTCAGGCCACGGCCCTTAAGAACCTTCTTGAGGCTGTGGAAGCACTCAGCACCCATGCGGATGGCTTCCTTGAAGGTCGGAGCGCCTACCGGACGGATCATGAATTCCTGGAACGCGATCGGAGCGTCGGAGTGGGAGCCACCGTTGATGACGTTCATCATCGGGACCGGAAGAACCTTGGCGTTCGGGCCGCCGAGGTATTTGTAAAGCGGAAGGCCGGAAGCTTCGGCAGCTGCCTTGGCAGTTGCGAGAGAAACGCCGAGGACAGCGTTTGCGCCCAGCTTGCCCTTGTTCTTGGTGCCGTCGAGAGCAAGCATTGCCTTGTCGACGGAAAGTTGGTCACATGCGTCGAGACCAACGAGTTCAGGAGCGATGAGTGTGTCGACGTTTTCTACGGCCTTGAGGACGCCCTTACCGAGGAAGCGGTCCTTGTCGCCATCGCGAAGCTCGACAGCTTCGTGTTCGCCAGTGGAGGCGCCGGACGGAACGGCTGCGCGGCCGATTACGCCACACTCGAGTTCAACGTCGACCTCGACGGTTGGGTTGCCACGGGAGTCAATAATCTCGCGGGCGCGGATGTCTATGATGGTTGTGCTCATATCAATGATCGGTTTCGAATTTTTGAAATCGCTCGTGACTCGGTCCCTTGCCCGAGCAAGCATGACTGGTTGTGTCGTCTACCCGCTCGCTGTCAATGATTCACGTCAGGCGAACGAATTAAATTCCAAGCCCGATTTCGATTATACGAGCTATTAATTGCAGCTATTATTGAACGATGCTGAAATTAAACCTGCTTATCGGAGGGTTATGCTCGCTTTTCCGGATCGCTGCGAGGGGAGACTACGGATCAATCACCGCAGCCGGCGACTAGGCGTCTTCGAGTTGCCGGGCGTTCAGCGCGGACTGCAATTGATGATCGACGGGCGTGGTTTTCGCAGGTTTTGCCCAGGGCAGTCCCAGTTCGGAGAAGAGTTTTCGTTCATCATAGGCATTCCGTACCGCTTTTGCCATGCCGGGGACATAGGTGAGTGTGGCATCTTCATTGGCCTGCTTTATATGCTTGAATTGCTCTTCGACGCTGTGGGTCTCCAATTGTTGGAGTGCCTTCACACAGGCAGTGTGCGCGATCGATGCCTCGACGCTGCAGGTCGCCGGCATATCCGGATGGCGGCACTTCTGGACGCAGATCTCCAGTTTGTGCATGGAGCCCATGTCAGCCTCGCCGTAATCCACTTGGTGTCCGTCCTTGAAATCAGCCATGATGTGGCTGCCTGACTCATAGCTGATGACGGCATCTTCAAACTCGTAACTGAAGTTGGGGCCGTCGTTTTCCTCCACCGTATGGGTCGTGTAAAAGAGGATTTCCGCATCCTGCTCGGTTTCGATCCGGCAGCAGGCCGTATCGAAGTTCTCGATCGGGTTACTGCGGTAGCATTCTGCCGAGATGCGGATGGGAACGGCGGAGAGGTGCGTTGCCGGGCCGAGCACAAACAGCATATTGTGCAGGAAGTGGGCGGTGGCATTACTGACCGGGCTGTCATAGATTGCTTGACCACGGGCATTGTGGATTTTTCCGGCCCAGTTGTTGCGATTGAAATAGTTGCTGTTGCGCGGCCATGCGACGCGGGTTTTCAGACAGACCGGCTTTCCAAATCGCCCGGCAAGGATATCGGCTTTCATGTCCTGAATACCCTGACTGAAGGACCATTGGTAGCCAATTTCCAGGAATTTGCCGGATCGGTCACGGGCTTCCTGCATGCGTTGTGCTTCCTCCAGAGTGGGGCAGATCGGTTTTTCGCAGAGGACATTGATTCCCGCCTCCAACAAAGCGCAGGCCTGGTCTGCGTGGAAGGAAATGGGGGAGGCGATGCCTGCGAGTTCGGCTTCAAGCGGCGAGTTGAAGAACGCTTCCAGATTGTCAAAGACAGGGAGCCCGCTCGCTTCGATTTCATCCCAGGAGGGAGCGGCCTTGGCCATCGGGTCGATAATGGCAACCAGCTCCGCCAGGCCGCTTGCTTCGAGTGGTTTGACGGTCTCGTAGTAACGGTGGCCGTAGCCGCCGATGCCGACGAGGATGACTTTGACTGGTGATTGTTTCGTCATTTTTGGTTGAGAGCACTGTGTTGCAGTTTGACTGGCAAGTATAGAAAATAAGGTACTTAGGATCTGTTCGCTTAGAAGGGGTGATGATGGCTGTCGTAATTGAATATGCTTGGGCGTAGAAGCCAGTTGCTTTGCCCATCCACAAAAAAAGCCTTCCGGAGGGGAAGGCTTTGAAAGTTGAAGCTGTTCAGTAAATCAATGCGCAGTCTGCTCGTAGTAGCGTAGGCGCTGTTGCCAACCGGTGGCACTGGTGAAGGCGTTGATTTGTTGGACATAGCCATCGTAGATTTCGGTCTGGCCGGCGACATCCGCCTCGACGGCTAGATGGTAGGCGGCTTCGGCGCGAATGGCTTCGGACAAGCTGGGGGCATCGGCGACGGCGGTGAGCGCGGCCAGGCCGGCGGCTGTGTCCCCCCCCTGATAGATCGCAAAGGCGGAGCCTATCTTGGCGCGGCCGGCGAGGGTACTGCCTTCCAATGCGCTTTGCGCCAAATCGTAATATTCGGTGGCGCGTGCGTAGTCCTTATCTTCGAAGGCCTGGTCGGCGACCATGAGGGCGGCAAAACCGCCGAGTTCCTTGTTTGCGTACTTCTGGGCAAAGCTGTCGAGGCTGTCGTCTGCCTTGGCACTCATGAAGGAGGCCTGCATATTGGCGATGGCTTTCTCCTTGTAGATGCGCATGCCCTGGAATGCGATGATGAGCAGGGCAATCACCGTAACGCAGCCGGAGATGAAGCCCTTGTTTTCCATCCAGTAGAGACGGAGGCGGTCTTCCAGGGAAATATCGACCGAGTCCTCTGTGTCGATCAGGTGGCGTTCATCGACCACGTCCTGTTGGTCATCCGGAAGGGTCGGGTTGTGAATCTTTTTCTTTTTTGGGCGGTGCATGATTGGAGTAGGAAAGTGCGAAGGTTAAAGGTGGAAAGTGGAGTGGGCTTTAGTCGAAAATCACGGTCTTGTTATTGTAGACCAGAATGCGGTTGTCGAGGTGAAGCCGGATGGCTTGGGCAAAGACCGATTTTTCCAGGTCCCGCCCCTTTCGGATCAGGTCCGGGATGGTATTCCGGTGGTTCACCCGGGTCACGTCTTGGTAGATGATGGGGCCTTCGTCAAGATCAGGCGTCGCATAGTGGGCGGTGGCTCCGATCAGCTTGACGCCCCGGGTATAGGCCTGGTGGTAGGGCTTGCCGCCGGCAAAGGCGGGCAGGAAGGAATGGTGGATGTTGATCACCGGGCAGCCGAGTTCGCTGAGGAAGCGTGCCGAAAGGATTTGCATGTAGCGGGCCATGACGACGAGTTCGACCCCATGATCATGGACGACTTGAAGCTGTTGGTCTTCAGCCGCCTGCTTGTTGTCCTTGGTCACCGGAATGTGGTAGAAGGGCAGGCCGTAGGTTTCGGTCGCTTCCTTTAAGTCCGGATGGTTGGAGATCACGCAGGCCAGTTCGCCATTGAGCTCGCCGGATTTGAAGCGCAGGATTGTGTCGTGGAAGCAATGTTCGATCTTAGACACGAACAGGGCCACTTTGGGGCGGTCCGTCGAGAGCACGACGCGGACTTTCATGCCCAGCTCGGTCGAGGCAAATTTCTCGAAGCTGGCGGCTTCTTCCTCGATGCGTCCGGAAGGGGACCATTCAACCCGTTGGAAGAAAATGTTGGCTTCCGGATCCTTGTGCTGGTCGGCGTGGTGGATATTGCTGCCGCGCAGGAAAATCCAACTGGAGACACGCGAAACGAGTCCCGGTTGGTCCGGGCCGGAAAGCAGTGCGATGATGGTGGGTGCGCTCATGGAAACCGACCAGCACAAGCATTATCAGTGGAGAGATCAAGCGGATATCGTGCGATTCGTCGGGGGAGCCGAGGGGACGGCAGGCGTCGCCATCGCGGCCAAGTTGCCTTGGGCGAAAGTTTTGTGAAATCCGCTTCTTGTTTGAACGCGTATCGTTCCTGCTCTACTTGTGGGTATGTTGGGAGCGGAAAAGCAACGTCTGGCCGAAGATAAGGCGCGGGAGAACAACTGGAAGCGCTGGGGCACGTATTTATCCGAGCGGCAATGGGGAACCGTGCGAGAGGACTATTCGGGAAACCAGGATAGTTGGGCCTATTTTACGCATGACCAGGCCCGCAGCCGTGCCTATCGATGGGGGGAGGATGGCTTGATGGGCTGGACCGACCGCGAGTGCCGGGTCTGCTTCGCACCGGCTTTATGGAACGGGAAGGATGCTATCCTTAAAGAGCGCCTTTTCGGGCTGAGCGGCAAGGAGGGCAGTCATGGTGAGGATGTGAAGGAGTGCTATTACTATCTGGATGCGACGCCGACACATTCTTACACCAAGGGGCTCTACAAATATCCGCATGCCAGATATCCCTACGAGGAACTGGTTCAAAAAAACCGGGGCCGGGACAAGAGTTTGGGTGAAGTCGAGTTGGCAGACCTTGGTGCGTTCAAGGACGAGGCATACTTTGATGTCCTGCAGGAAGTGGCGAAGCGTAGCCCGAATGATCTGCTGTGGAAGATCACGATTACAAACCGGGGCAACGCGTCTGCGCCGCTCCATGTCCTGCCCAGCATCTGGTTCCGTAATGTTTGGGCCTGGGGTTGCATCCATAAGGAGAGCAGGCTGCGACCGACATTGGAATTCGACCCGGAGGACGATGCGATCCGGCTCCATCATGAGGAGCTGGGTGAAATGCTGTTTCACTGCGAAGCCGATGGTGCGGCTGCCGGGGTCGAATGGCTCTTCACTGAAAACGAGACCAATCAGGAACGGATTTTTCATTCGAAAAGTGCCTCCCGTTACACAAAGGACGCCTTTCACCGTTATGTCATCAACCGCGAAGCCGGCGCGGTGAATCCAGCCCGACGGGGCACCAAAGCGGCGGCTCTCTGGCAGTTCGACATCCCCGCAGGAGCGACTGTCGTCGTTCGCTGCCGCTTGCACCCGGTGGAGGAGGATAACGGTCTGACCCGCCTGGAAGACTTCGAAGCGACCTTTGCGTCCCGGATTGCCGAGTGCGATGCCTTCTATCAAGACATGCTGCCGAAAAGGGTCAGTGATGAGGATGCCATGATCTGTCGTCAGGGCTACGCGGGCTTGCTCTGGACCAAGCAGTTTTACGAATATATCGTTAGTGACTGGATTCATGGCGATTCGGATGAGCCCGCCCCGCCCGAATCCCGGAAGCAGGGCCGCAATAGCGACTGGAGCCATTTCTTTGCCCGCGATGTTCTTTCCATGCCGGATAAGTGGGAATATCCGTGGTTCGCGGCATGGGATACGGCCTTCCACATGATACCGTTTGCCAAGGTCGATCCGGATTTTGCCAAGAGCCAGTTGCTGCTCCTGCTGCGCGAGTGGTACATGCACCCGAACGGACAGCTTCCGGCCTACGAGTGGAATTTTTCCGATGTGAATCCGCCGGTTCACGCCTGGGCGGTTTGGCGGGTCTATAAAACCGCCGACCCCAAGGGCCATCGTGACATTGAGTTCCTCGAACGGGCCTTTCAGAAGCTGCTGCTCAATTTTACCTGGTGGGTGAATCGCAAGGACGTCGAGGGGCGTCATGTCTTTGGAGGCGGCTTTCTGGGGTTGGACAATATCGGGGTCTTTGACCGTTCACGTCCGCTGCCGGGTGGCGGTTATCTCAATCAGGCCGATGGCACCGCCTGGATGGCATCGTATTGTCTGCTCATGCTTAATATCTCGATCGAGTTGGCCCGTGATCGCCCCGCCTACGAGGACATCGCTTCGAAGTTCTTCGAGCACTTCGTCAACATCACCGACGCGATCAATTCCCTGGGGGGCGACGGTCTTTGGGATGAGGAAGACGGGTTTTACTACGATCAGCTGATTATCGATCATAAGGAACCGATCCCGCTCAAAGTCCGTTCATTGGTCGGTCTGCTTCCGATGATTGCCGTGGCCGTTTTGAAGCAGGAAGTCATCGATGCGCTGCCCGGCTTCAAGAAACGTATGCACTGGTTTCTGGAAAACCGGCCGGAGCTGGCAAAATATGTCAGCTACTGCGACCGATGCACGGATGCGGGCAACCGGGGATCGGTGCGATTGCTCGCCATCCCGTCTCAGGAGCGATTACGCCGCTGTCTGGAGCGCCTGGTGGATGAAGACGAGTTTCTCAGCACCTTTGGAATTCGATCGCTCAGCAAGGTGCATGAGAAAAAGCCCTTCCAGTTCCGTCACGGAGGCGAATACAACGAAGTTCGCTACGTTCCGGGCGAGAGCGATAGCTGGATGTTTGGAGGCAATTCGAACTGGCGTGGACCGGTTTGGTTTCCCATCAGCTACCTCATCGTTGAGGCACTTGAGCGCTACCACAATTTCTACGGCGACTCGTTTACCATCGAAGCACCCGCGAGATCCGGGCAGGAATTAACCTTGAAGGAAGTGGCGGATCTCATCAGCCATCGCCTCATCTCCATCTTTCAGAAAGACGCCAATGGCTATCGTCCCTGCTTTGGAGGCGGCGTGGCCAAACGTTATGACGAAATCCCCGCTTGGGAAAACTTGGTCCTCTTCCACGAATACTTTCATGCGGAAACCGGGGAGGGCCTCGGTGCGAGTCACCAGACCGGTTGGACTTCCCTCGTGGTTCGACTCGTCCGTGAGCGCGCCGAAAAACTCACCGACTATTATGAGGCTTAGCGAGCTAGGGGTGGGGGATCGCATTCGATTGTATGAGTCGCGTGGTATTAGTGCCAGAACGGCACGATAAGGATATCGTGCCCTACCTGATAATGCTCTTTCTCCGGGAAGCTACCTGCTTCGATTCGTATTGGGTGGGGATCGTTACCTGTCGCGGCGTAGCTTTTAGCGAAGACGGATCCTTAACGATCCGCCGTTGTTGTAAGCGGGTGTCCTGCGGATGAACTCGTGTGAGTCGTGGTGCATTATTGGTCGCGCGGCACGATAAGGATATCGTGCCCTACCTTTGTGGAAAAATCTCCACAAAAAAGCCCGCCTTCAGACAAGGCGGGCTTTGGTAAAATCAGGCGTTTTCTTGTGCTTACAGCTTGTCGCCGTAGTCCTGGATCGAGCAGACGTTGTAGCCCTTCTCGCGGATCGAGCGGATCCCGTCGACTGCGGCGGACGCGGCAGAAATCGTGGTCATGATGCAGACGTTGTGCTTCACCGCTTCGGTACGGATCTGGTTTTCGTTCTGGCGGGGGACGGTGCCCTGAGGCGTGTTGATGATGAGGGCCACCTTGCCGTTCTTAATCAAGTCGATCACGTTCGGGCGCCCTTCGCTCAGGCGGTACACGCTCTTCACCTCGATGCCTTGGGAATTCAGGACCTTTCCGGTGCCGGCGGTGGCGATGATGCCAAAGCCGAGTTCGCTCAGGCCGCGGGCGATTTCGACCGCACGTTCCTTGTCGGCATCCTTCACGCTAATGAAGACGTCGCCGGAGTCGGGCAGGGAGGGCTTGGCGGCCATCTGCGACTTGGCAAAGGCGACACCGAGGTCCTCATCCAGGCCCATGACCTCACCCGTACTGCGCATTTCCGGGCTGAGCATGATCGGCGCGCCCGGGAAGCGGTTGAAGGGGAAGACGGATTCCTTGACGGCCCAGTAGGGCGGAATGATTTCCTCGGTGAAACCGAGATCCTTGAGCTTTTCACCGGCCATGACCCGCGCTGCCAGCTTGGCCAGCGGCTTACCGATCGCCTTGGAGACGAAGGGCACGGTGCGGGATGCGCGCGGGTTCACTTCGATGATGTACAATTCGTCGTCCTTGATGGCGTACTGCACATTCATCAGGCCGACCACTTCCAATTCTTTGGCCAGTGCGTAAGTTGCGTCGCGCACGGTGTTCAGCATGTCCTTGGACAGGGTGTGCGGGGGCATGACCATGGCGGCGTCGCCGGAGTGCACCCCGGCGAATTCGACGTGCTGGAGCATGCCGCCGATGACGGAAATCTCGCCGTCGGAAATACAGTCGACGTCCAACTCGTAGGCGTCCTCAAGGAACTGGTCGAGCAGGACGGGCTTGCCCGGAGCGGCGTCAAAGACCTCGCGGATAATGCCCTTCATCTCATTCATGTCGTAGACGATGAACATGCCGCGGCCACCCAGCACGAAGGAGGGGCGGAGCAGGATGGGGAAGCCGATTTCACCGGCCAGCTCGTAGGCTTGCTCCTGAGAGTTAGCGATACGGTTCATCGGCTGCTTCAGGCCGACGCGTTCCAGGATGTTGCGGAACAGGTTACGGTCTTCGGCCGCGTCGATCATGGACGGTGAGGTCCCGATGATATTCACGCCGTGGGCTTCGAGCTCGGTTGCCAGGTTGAGCGGGGTTTGGCCGCCGAACTGGACGATCGCGCCGTCGCAGCCTTCCTGGTAGTAGATCTCGAGTACATCTTCGAGCGTGAGCGGTTCGAAGAAGAGCTTGTCCGAGGTGTCGTAGTCGGTGGAAACGGTTTCCGGGTTGGAGTTGACCATTACGGTTTCGTAGCCGGCTTCGCGCAGGGCGAAGGAGGCGTGCACGCAGCAGTAGTCGAACTCGATGCCCTGGCCGATACGGTTCGGGCCACCGCCGAGAATCATGATCTTCTTCTTGTCGGTCTTCTTGATCTCGTTCTCGGCGCCGTAGGACGAGTAGTAGTAAGGCGTGAAGGCTTCGAACTCGGCGGCACAGGTGTCGACCAGACGGTAGTTGGTCAGGATGCCGAGCTTTTCTCGCTTCTTGCGCACCGCCTGACGGTTGGAGCCGACGAGGTCCGCGATGAGCGCATCGCTGAAGCCGGCTTCTTTGGCCTGCTTGAGCAGATCGAATTCGAGGCGGCCGAGGCTGAAGGTGCGAAGCGCGATCTCGATGTCGACCAATTCCTTGAGTTGCTGGAGGAACCAGGTGTCGATCTTGCAGAGCTCATGGATGTCTTCGACGGAAAGCCCATTGAGGAAGCCCTGACGCAGCCAGAATACACGCTCGGATGTGGAAACGCTGATGCCCTCGCGGACCTTCTGCAGGTCGCTGATCTGGGCTTCGAACTTCTTGGGGCCAACAAAGCCCTTGGCGCCGATTTCGAGTGAGCGGAGCGCCTTTTGGAAGGATTCCTTGAAGGTGCGGCCGATGGCCATGGCTTCGCCCACGGATTTCATGGCGGAGGTCAGGGTGGCATCGGCGCCGGGGAACTTTTCGAAAGTGAAACGCGGGATCTTGGTTACCACGTAGTCAATCGTGGGCTCGAAGCTGGCCGGCGTCTCGCGGGTGATGTCGTTTTGCAGTTCGTCGAGGCTGTAGCCGACGGCAAGCTTAGCCGCGATCTTCGCAATGGGGAAACCGGTCGCCTTGGAGGCGAGGGCCGAGCTGCGGGAAACACGCGGGTTCATTTCAATCACCACCATGCGGCCGTTATCGGGGTTGACCGAGAACTGGATGTTCGAACCGCCGGTTTCCACGCCCACCTCGCGGATACAAGCGAAGGAAGCGTCCCGCATGAGCTGGTATTCC
This sequence comes from Coraliomargarita parva, assembly GCF_027257905.1. Taxonomy (NCBI): domain Bacteria; kingdom Pseudomonadati; phylum Verrucomicrobiota; class Opitutia; order Puniceicoccales; family Coraliomargaritaceae; genus Coraliomargarita; species Coraliomargarita parva. Next base: position 99,286 of record NZ_JAPZEI010000008.1, on the reverse strand, counting down.
TTGTCGGTGAGCGTCATGGCCGGGGCCACTGTGATGGAGTCGCCGGTGTGCACGCCCATCGGGTCAAAGTTCTCGATCGAGCAGATCACCACGCACTGGTCCTTGTGGTCGCGCATGACCTCCATCTCGTATTCCTTCCAGCCCAGCAGGCATTCTTCGACCAGCACCTCGTGGGTCGGGGAAATGTCGAGGCCGGATTGCACCATACGCTCGTACTCCTCGCGGTTGTAGGCGATCCCGCCGCCGGAGCCGCCGAGGGTGTAACTCGGACGGATAATGATGGGGAAATCACCGATCAGTTCGTCAGCCGCCTTGAGGGCATCGGCCAAGGTGTTGACTGTTGCGGAGCGTGCCACGTCGAGCCCGATCTTCAGCATCGCCTGTTTGAAGACATCGCGGGCTTCTCCCTTCTCAATGGCTTCAGGCTTCGCGCCGATCATCTCGACGCCGTATTTTTCCAGAATGCCTGCTTTGTTCAGGTCCATCGAGAGGTTGAGGCCGGTTTGTCCGCCCAGTGTCGGTAGCAGGGCGTTCGGGCGCTCCTTGGCGATGATCTTTTCCACCGCGTCAACCGTCAGGGGCTCGATGTAGGTCACATCCGCAAACTCCGGGTCGGTCATGATGGTAGCCGGGTTGCTGTTGACCAGTACCACGCGGTAGCCTTCTTCACGGAGGGCTTTACAAGCCTGGGTTCCGGAGTAGTCGAATTCACAGGCCTGCCCGATGACGATGGGGCCGGAGCCAATGATGAGGATAGTCTCGATGTCGGTGCGTTTTGGCATAAATTGTCGGTAGCGTGGGAGTTTAGGAACTCTATGCAAGCACGAACAAAGATTGCCTTCTCTCGCCCTGAATTTGTCTTTTCGCGTGGCAATTTATGGCTTCCCGCCTAACTTGGACAATATGTCTCGCAGTAAAACCCCCGCGATTGCGGTCGCAATCGTACTTTCCGCTCTGATTGTGCTGCCGGTTCTTGTTCTGATGGTCATGCGTGGCGGGTCAGACCAGCCTTTGGCGGATCCGGTGAACGGTTCCGGCGCAGCTACGACGGTTGATTATGATCTACGGCAGCTCTCGGAAAAAGCCCAGGGCTATCTGGACGGTGAATTGGCTGAAGCGCTCAAGCAGGGAGATGTGTCGCTCGACTATATGACCGAGCTCCGCAAGGAGTTCGACAAGGGCAATACTGCGCTGGTCGACGGCAAGGGGGAGCGTGCCCGCAAGTATTTGTCCGCAGTCGTCCAGTCGGCCGAGGTCCAGTTGGAGGCATTGGCTCTGGCGGACAAGGCGCGCGCTCTCAGCGAAAGCAGCTATGCACAATTACAGGAAATCGAATATCTGAAGAGCAGCTTTGGCAATACCTATGAGGAGGCCGTGGGGACCTATAACGAGGCGCTGCGCCAGCTCAATGGTGGTGAGTTTGCCGAGAGCGTTCAGGGCTTTGAGATGACCGGGGCGATCCTGGGCGATTTGGAAGCGCGTGCTTTGCAGCGTGTCGGGGGCTTGCTGGAGGCTGCGGAACAGGCCATGGCCGGCTTTGATCTGGAGGCCGCCAAGTCTGCCTATGAGGGCGTCTTGAAGATAAATCCCGAGCATGCCGGGGCTCGTGCCGGGCTCGAAAAGGTGGCAGCGATTGAGGGCATTGCCGAGGAGGTTCAGGCGGTACAGGCACTGGCGGAGGCCGGTAAGCTGGAAGAGGCGGTAGCGGCGCTGGATGCGCTGGCCCAGGCGCATCCGAATAATCCCTTTGTTGCCAGTCAGCGCAAAATTTTGAATGGCAAGATACAGGAGCGGGACCTCAAAGCCGCTCTGGTCAAGGTGGATGCCGCAGAAGCCGCCGGGGATTGGGCGGCTGCGGTGCAGGCCATGGAGGCGGCGCTCGCGATCCGCACGACCCCCGAGTTGCAGGAACGCATGGCCAGTCTGAAGGCCAAATACAAGGCCGCGCGACTGGAGGCCCTGCTCGCGTCCGGCTATGAAGCCCTGAAGACCGGGAATTACGAAAAAGCGAGGGATGACTACCGGGAAGCGTCCCAGCTGGCTCCGGATTCCAAGGAGGCACGAACCGGTTACGAGAAGGCATCGAGCCTCTTCCTTGCCAATATCCGATACACTCAGAATCTGGGCACCGCCCGCAAGTATATGGTGGAAGGGCGGTATCCGCTCGCCAGTAAGTTCTTTAATGAGGCCATGGCGGCCCGGCCCGGCAACGTGCCGGCGGTGCAAGTGGCCGAGGAGGCGAAGATTCGCTCCGCCCTGGAAGCCCAATCGGAAAAGGTCTCGGTTGTGATCCGGTCCGACAATCGCACCTATGTCAGCATCATTGGAGTTTTGCCGCCCGGTAAGTTGCGCACTGAGGAACTGAAGTTGTATCCCGACGTCTATACGGTTAAAGGAACGCGTAGCGGCTACCAGGACGTGGAGATTGAATTCAAGGTGGATGCGCTTGCGTCCTCCCCAACTGTCACTGTCGAATGCACCGAAAAACGATAACTCCGGGTGTCTGTTACCCCGGCCGCCTCGGGCGGGCCGGGCTGCTGTTGCTGTCGGCCTTGCTACCTTGGATTCTCCCGGCCGCGCCGGATCCCGACCTGTTTGACGGCCGGGTGTCCGCATCCGCATCCTCAGCAGCGGGTGGTTCTGGAGCAGAAACCGAAGAAGGACAGTCTGGCAGTAGCGGAGCGTCCGGGGGGGCGGCGGCGGATTCGGCTGACTCCGCCGAGGCGGGCGCTTCGGGCTCGGAACGCGACATGGGTGAGATCGCCGGTGTTGGTGGCGGACAGCCCGTCAATACAGGAAGCTCGAAGGACGCCGGCGGGGAATCCGGAGAACAGGCCAGTGGTGGTAGTGACGGTGGCGGTTCCACTGAAACGGCGGAGGCTCCGGATGGAGCTTCCGGTAGTTCGGTGACAGGTGGCTCCGGTGCCGCCGGAACTTCGGGAACCGAGGGCAGTGGTGGCACGCCTGCGAGCTCCGGGGGGAGTGGCTCCGGCGGTTCGGCCTCGGGGGGCGAAGATCGCAATTTCGAGGATTTCGGCTTTGGCGGTGCTAATGGTGCGCAGACTGTGGAAGTCAATAGCTCGAAATCCGGTCCCGGTACAGGGAGCGCGACGGGGGGGGCTTCTGGTGCCGAAGGCACTACGGGGAGCGGCACAACGGCGACTGGGAGCAATACCACCAGTGGGAATCAGAATACAGGCAACAGTGGAACGGGCGGATCAGGCTCTGCCCCGCAGACCGGCAGTGGTAGTGGTGATTACGGAACCAACATTCCATCGGGTATATGAACAACGCTATGGCAATATTCAGAGGCCTGAGGGCATCCCTTTTTTGCATCGTCTTGGGCGGCATGCTCGAGGTGTCGGCGGAGATCCGGGTGATTGATGAATCCGCCATTCCCTATACGGGCTTTTTGTCTAAGGCGGACTTTGACCAGCGCTTCCCCGGCGAACTTTTGCCGGATCCCTCTGCGCTCAGTTCGGGCTGGTATGTCATCTATGAGCACCAGTCGCTCAATTACTACTTCGGTCCGGTCCTCCTGCAGTCCACCGGCGAAGATTATCTGGCCGAACTCAAGGACATCGTGGAACAGGCGGTGGCCCAGCGTCCGGATATCCGTGATTATCGACTCGAGCTTAGTTTCGAGCCGACCTCGTCCTCCAGCAGCTCAAACTCGAATTCAGCTTCCAATCCGTCAAGCAGTCCCTCGGGCGGAACGCCTCAGACCTCCAGCAGTTGGAGCATCTTCGACTTTATTAAGAAGGTCTTTGGTCTCCGTTAATTGGTTTGGGCTCCAACCTACGCGAGTCGATTCTTAATAAAAAAGCCCTAAGTCATTGACCTAGGGCTTTTTAAGTGGAGCCACCTGTCAGGATCGAACTGACGACCTGATGATTACAAATCAACTGCTCTACCAGCTGAGCTAAGGTGGCCTTGGCATGATGCCGAAGTATATAAAAAGAAAGCCTACTGGATCGGGGACTCGAACCCCGAACCAATTGATTAAGAGTCAACTGCTCTACCAATTGAGCTAATCCAGCAGGCGACCTCGTTGATTTCTCAACAAGAAGGGGCGGATATTGTGATCCGCCCCCTGTGTGTCAAGTCCCTGATCAGAAAAAAACAGATTAATTTTCCGTGGTCCCTGTTGTCTCGGGAGACACGGGTGGAGGTGGAGGTGTCTCGTCGTCTGGTGGAGGGCCGGGACGGAACTTGCGCGGGGGACTTGGCAAGACGCCTTTGGCGTCAAAGGCCTCGGCTCGTTCCTCCGGGCTTAAGTCTCTGATTGACTGGAGGAAGGCGCGTCGTTCCTCCTTGGGCATCTCCTGCCACTTCTTGCGCATGGCTTCACGCTTTTCTTCGGGAATGGCCTCGTATCGCTTGCGCAGGTTGTCAAAACGGTCGGGAGACTGCTTTTGGATCTTGTCGATATGCCGGCGCATGACTTCGCGTTCTTCGGGGCTCATCTTTTCGATGCGCTCGATGGTGGTACGGAGTTCGGCTAGCTGGGCATTGTCCATTGAGAGCAGGTGCCGCAGAAGCCGCGCGTTATTGTCGGGGCGCGGGGCGCCTGCCTCTTGGGGAGGCGGTGGTCCTTGGGCCTCGGGGGCTGTCGCTTCTTCTGCCCCGAGCTGAAATCCGAAGCTAAGCAGGGCTGTGAGTATCAGGAGGTGAAGTCGATGGATTTTCATGACTGTAAGTCGTAGTAGAGTGCGTCGAAGGTGGCGAGCAGGCCGTTGGCGGAGATTTGCTCGGTGTCGATCTCGCTCAGGCCTTGGAGGCCCTCGTCGAGGAGGAAGGCTTCCTCCAGTGTTGGCGTATAAACCGTTGCATCGGTTTCGGTCTGCACGGTCGCCGGGCCGGGGGAGGTGATGGGGGCCGGTTGCTTGAAGATGAGGAAACTGAAGCCTAGGGCAATGGCGGCTGCCAGTGGGGCTGTCGTGCCCCAGATCCAAGCGCGGAGCGAGCGTGTGCGCCGGACTTGGGTACATCCGTCGGCGGCGGCGAGCACGCGGTCGGCAAAGCCCTCGGATGGACGCAGCGGTTTGCTGGACAGCAGGGAGTTGATCTTCTGGTCGAGCGGGTCGGGTCTGTTGGGTGTGTTCATGGTCCGGTGGGTGGGAGGCTTAGGCGGATGGGTAAAAGTCTTTGAGTTCGTTGCGGAGGTGCTGGCGGGCGCGGTGGATCCAAGTCTTCACGGCGCTGAGGCTTGCATTCATGCTGGTCGCGATTTCCTCATAGGCGAGACCTTGCTGCTGCAGTAGGAGGATCGCTTCGCGCTGGTTGTCCGGCAGCTCGGCCAGCGCCTTATGAAAGGCTTCCTCGATCTCGCGGGAGGCGTCGTTCTCTTCAGCCTGTTGTTGCATGGTGTAATCCATCGGATCGAGCAGGTCGAGCGGGCGACGTGCCTTTTTGCGGTAGACGTCGATCATGCGGCGGCGGGCCAGGGTGAAAATGTATGCATTGAAGCTGCCCCGTGGTTGATAGCGGGCGGCATTGCGGTAGAGGTCGACGAGTGTGTCCTGGGCAAGGTCCTCGGCATCGGCGCGATTGCCAACGGAGCGATAGAAAAAGTTAATCAGACGTGTTTGCCAGCGTTCGACCAGGCTGGAGAAGGCTTGCCGGTCGCCGTCCGCTACGGCACGCAGGCAGATGCTGTCGATGTCTTCGACGGGGGAGTCGCTCATAGTAGTCGTTGCTGGGCGCTGCCGTGCCCGCGCGGGAGTGCTGCTTAGGGCCTCGCTGCGGATCGGGAAAATGCGCTGGATATGTGTCTGCATACTTATTCCTGAAATCGCTCCTTTGCCAAGAAAGTTGCACAAGAAATTCGTCTTCAAGGCCTTTGCGGATGCCGGGGCAATCACCCCTCTTTCGAGTGAAGGAAAATCGGCGATAAATTTGGTGCCAAGACTTGGCTTGGCGCCTGACTTGCTCACAGCCTTTTGTGAATAATTGGTGTATAATTACTATATCTAGTGCCTGATGCGCAAAAATGTACGATATATGGTGTCGCGAATATTGACAACTGCATCTTCGGGACTCAGTCTTCGGACCACCATCAGGCGGTCTGCCCCGCGCCCTCTACCTCCCTACCGTTCCTAACCAACACCCTCTCAAGGCCTTTCGCACGCTGTCCGCGAATTCGTGGCAGTGCTGTCGGCTGATTTCTAACCAAACCACTACCCAGCTCTATACGTCCAATGGAAAAAACCTACACTATCGGCAACAAAACCTTCGTCCTCGACCAAGCCAAAGCAGAAGAAGCCTTTGCGGCGAAAAAGATCATCAACGGTCGCGATACCATGTTCTTCAACATCCTGCCACTGAAGTACCAGTGGGCCTACGATCTGTACAAGACGATGAAGAACAATCACTGGGAGCCGGAAGATATTCCCATGCAAAAGGACGTGGAGCTCTGGCGCAGCAATGACCTGCCGGATGTGGAGCGCTGGATCATCAAGATGGCGATCGGCTACTTTTCTGCGGCCGAGGGTATTGTCGGGGACAATATCCAGCACGTGACCCGTGAGTTGGTGACCGCTCCTGAGTTGAAGCTGGTGCTCGGCCGCCACGCTCACGAGGAAAACATCCACGCCGACTCCCTCGTTTACATGATCAGCTCGCTGGGCATCAATCCGCACGAGTGTGAGGCCATGTTTGAGGACATTCCGACGATTGAGAAGAAGACGGCCTTTGTGGTGAACAACTCGCGCTCGCTGCGTCGCGACATGAACCTCGATTCGACCGAGGACAAGCAAGCCTTTGCCAAGAACATGTTCATTTTCGGGCAATGCATGGAAGGTACCCAGTTCTACGGGCTTTTCGGAATGGTGCTGTCCCTCTACCGTCAGAACAAGTTCCCGGGAATCGGCCAGATGTTCCGCTACACCATGCGCGACGAGTCGAATCACATCGAGGTCTTCCGTAACCTGCTCATGGATCTGATTGAGGAGAATGAAGACGTCTGGACGCCGGCCTTTCGCGAAGAGCTGCGTGACTTGATGCGCGAAGCCGTGGCCCTGGAGCAGGAGTTTATTCGCGATTGCCTGCCGGTCAATGCCGTGGGCCTAAGTGCCGACGAATTCTGCCAATATATTGATTACATCGCCGACCGCCGCCTTGAGGGCGTGGGGCTCGCACCGCTCAAGCCGGGGACTTCCAATCCCTTCCCCTGGTTGGCCGAGATGATGGACATCAAGAAAGAGCAGAACTTCTTTGAAGGCCGCGTCACCGAATACCAGAAGGCTTCAGCCCTCGGTAGCATCGACGACGACGAGCTCTAAGACGCTTTACCACCGCGGGGCGGCTACCAACCGCTTTGCGTGCCTACCTACCCACTTGCTACCTGCCGCAAACTACCTCCGACAAGACACTAACCAAACACTTACATGATCCAGAAAATCTCCTTCGAAGAAGACCTCGAACTCAAGCGCTACACCTCCACACCCAAAGACAAAAAGCCCCGATTCGACTGGGGTACTGTAATTAGTCCGGACCGGTTCAACGGCCGCGATATCAAGATCGAATCGGAAGGCGGCGAGCGCGCCTTCAATCTGGCCGAGATCGCGGACACGATCGGTGCCGCTCTGACCGACCTGCTTCTTTCCCGCCAGGAAGAGGAGATTTTCACGGAGGTGAACCAGCAGTTTGTGGCCAAGATCGCCGAGACTGTCGGTGAAGTGTTGGCCGAGCAGATCGACAAGGGGCGTGCGTTGACGCTCTCCACTCACGATATCCATCTGCTTATTGAAAAGGCGCTGATCGAGAACGACGCCCATGATGTCGCCAAAAGCCTGGTCTTCGGTCGCGGCAAGGTCGAGGAACGCGCGCCGGTATCCATGCGTCTGATACGCCGTAACGGGCAGGTCGTTCCTTGGAGCGAGTCCAAGATTGAGATTGCGGTGCGCAAGTCATTCCTGTCCCTGCATCTCGATTCCAGCCCGGCGGTCGACATTGCGCGCGCCGTGACGGACCGTCTCAGCAACGATGGCAAGGCCTTTGTCAATATCGAGGATGTGCAGGACGCGGTTCAGGAGGAGATGATGCGTCAGGGCCAATTCAAGGTGGCCGAAGCTTACATCCTCTACCGGGCCCACCGCGCACGTGTCCGCGAGGAAAGCGCACTGACCGAGATCGATGAGTCCCAGCAGGAGTCCATGATCGTCGTGACCGACGAAAACGGGGAGAATACATTCTGGGATGGTGTCGACCTGAAGCGACGCATTGACTTCGCCATCATTGGCCTGGACCTTAACCTCAACGCCGATGAGATAGAGGCCGAACTCCGCCGCTCGCTCTATCCCGAGATGAAGCGTGAGGACTTGAAAAAGACCATTATCCTCAATGCCAAGTCGCTAATCGAGCGGGATGCCGATTTCGCACGTTTTGCCGGGCGGATTCTCCTGTCCTACATCTATGAGGAAGTACTTGACTGGGATATCGTTCGAGACGGTGTCAGCAGTTTGAAAGAAGCGCACCGCCGCGGCCTGAAGCCGTACCTGAAGCGTGCGATCGAGATCGAGCGGGTACACCCGAAGCTCCTCGATTTCGACCTGGACCGAATCGGCGAAGCGCTCGATCCCTCGGCCGATTTGGACTTCGATTATCTCGGGGTGCAGACGATGTACGACCGCTACCTGATTGTTGACAAGACGGGCAAGAAGCACCGTCGTCTGGAAGTGCCGCAGTATTTCTGGATCCGCGTGTCCATGGGGCTCTTCCATCACGAGAAGTCGGACCGCGAAGGCTATGCGATCAGTTTGTACAATCTCTATAAGAGCCGTCGTTTCTGCTCCTCTACGCCGACGCTGTTCAACTCAGGCACCCTGCATTCGCAGCTGTCATCCTGCTATCTCTACAAGGTGGACGATAGCATCGAGTCGATCATGCACCGCGGTATCGCCGATAACGCCTTCCTTTCGAAGTGGGCGGGCGGCCTTGGCGGTTCCTGGACTTCCGTGCGCGGTACCGGCAGCTTCATCAAGGGCACGAACGGTGAAAGCCAGGGCGTGATCCCTTTCCTTAAATTGCACAACGACCAGCTTGTCGCAGTGAACCAGGGCGGCAAACGTCGTGGTTCCGGATGTGCCTATCTGGAGTCCTGGCACAACGATATCGACGACTTTCTCGAGCTTCGCAAAAATACCGGGGACGACCGCCGCCGTACCCACGACATGAATACGGCTAACTGGATTCCGGACCTGTTCATGAAGCGGATGGAGGCCCGTGAGGATTGGACGCTGCTCCGTTCGAACGAGTGTCCGGACTTGCACGACCTCTACGGGAAGGCCTTCGAAGATCGCTATTGCGCATACGAGGCGATGGCCGAACGCGGTGAAATCTTCGGCAAAAAGATTCCTGCGATCGAGCTTTGGAAGAATATGCTTCGCATGATCTTCGAGACGGGGCACCCGTGGATCACTTTCAAGGATCCCTGCAACGTCCGCAGCCCGCAAGACCATGCCGGGGTGATTCACAGTTCCAACCTTTGCACTGAGATTACGCTCAATACCAGCGAGGAGGAAACCGCGGTTTGTAACCTGGGCTCGGTTGTACTCGACTCGCACCTCGATAAGGACGGCAACCTCGACCACGAAAAGTTGCGCGATACGATCCGCATTGCGGTGCGCGCCCTCGACAATGTCATCGACATCAACTTCTACCCGACCAAAGCGGCGCAAACGGCCAATAGCCGTCACCGACCGATCGGTCTCGGTGTGATGGGCTTGCAGAATGCGCTGTTCCGGAAGGACATCGCTTTTGCCTCGCAAGCTGCGGTTGACTTCAACGACGAGTTCATGGAGGCCATCGCCTACTATGCCTACGAAGCGTCTTCCGACCTCGCCGCTGAGCATGGCACCTACAGCACGTACAAGGGTTCCAAATGGGATCGTGGCTTGATGCCGCAGGATACGCTCGACCTGCTCGAGCAGGAGCGTGGTGTGGAAATTCAGGTGCCGCGTGCCGGCAAAATGGATTGGAAGCCGCTGCGTGAGAAGATCACAAGGCAGGGGATGCGCAATTCCAACGTTCTGGCGATCGCTCCGACCGCGACGATCTCGAACATCATGGGCACTTCGCCCTGTATCGAGCCGACCTACAAGAACCTCTTTGTGAAGAGCAACCTGTCCGGAGATTTCATCGTTCTCAATGGTGAACTGGTTCGTGACCTCAAACGCCGCGGACTCTGGGACAAGGAGATGCTCGACCAGGTGAAGTATTTCGACGGTGAGCTTGATTCGGTCGAAGGTGTGCCGGAAGACCTGCGTGCGAAGTACAAGACCGCATTCACGATCGACTATAAGTACTTCATTGATGCGGCTGCCCGACGTCAGAAGTGGATCGACCAGTCGCAGTCGGTGAACCTCTTCCTGCCTTCGCCGGACATCAAGACCCTTTCGCACATGTATCGTGATGCGTGGCACAAGGGACTGAAGACGACTTACTATCTGCGCACGCTCGGTGCTTCCAATATTGAGAAGGCAACCACCAGTGTGAAGAAGGAGGTTCGCGGACGTGCCGGCCAGGCGGAAGCCCCGGTTGAAAAGAAGAAGGAGTACACGCCGGAGCAAGTGAAGGCATGCTCGCTCGAAGCCATGATGAACGGCGGCGAGTGTGAGGCTTGCCAGTAAGTTTCCCTCCCAACAAGCAACAGACGGGGCGCTCCAATTGGGGCGCCCTTTTTGCTGTCTGTGGGGGCGAATTCTCCGCAGTGCGGAATGGGTGGGTGGTCTGCCTTGTTGGCTTGAGTTGAACCCTTCAGTCGGCTGACTGGGGTTGAAGACGTAGAGTGTGTCTTTTCGCTTGAAATACAGCGGATGTACTCGGTTTTGTTAGTGATTGCATTTGCCTGCACTCTGCGGGCCCGCTAATCTGAATCCATGTTCCATGCTTTTCGTGTGCGCCAGATTGATCTTCGCAAACGGGAAGCAAATTGTACACGAATTGCGCGCAGCGCTAACCCTATCCTGAAATGAAGAACTGTCTCCTCATCTGCTTGCTGCTTCCAGCCACCGTGCTGTCTCTGTTTTCGGAAAACTTGAGGATCGCGGATAGCATCATTGTTAGAATTCCAGACGGCTGGTCTTATGTCGGTTCAAAGGGGAATTCGCTCGGTGATGCCGGCTATTTGCATACGGCCGTACTGGACGATTCAGCGGGGGGGCAGAAGCTGGCGCTTTCCGTCCTGGACACTGCCGGAGCGGAGCCCGGTGTCCGGTACCCCACACGCCTCGTGAATGCGACCCTGGATCCGATTATCAAAGCCTACAGGGATCAGGGAAGCGTTATAGACTTTGACCGTAAGCTACTGTGGAAGGGGGAGTGTCTGTTCTACTACCAGAAACTACGTAGCAGGCAAGGTAAGCGGATAGAGCTGCGCGGGGTCATTTTTGAGTCGAACGGCAACTGGGTGAATTACATGTGCCTGGCGAATGATACAGTCAGCTGGAGCTTCTATGCCGATTTGGTGAAGGGGACCACGCGCTTGAATCGGGTGCCGGTCACTGAAAATATGGTGGCTAAGTAGTCGAAGTCTAGTTTGTGAAAACAAAAAGGCGCATCCCTCAGGATGCGCCTTTTGTTTTTTTTTGAAACGCTTGCTTGCCGGAATTACTCCATGCTCATGTTACCGCCTACGGGATCTACCAGCTTGTTGGCGATCGCCCAGCGGGTGAGGGCGGCGACATCATGCAGGTCGAGCTTTTTCATGATGTTCGTGCGGTGTGTATCGGCGGTGCGGACGCTCATGCCAAGCTTGGCGGCGATTTCCTTGTTGCTGTAGCTCTCGGCGATTAGCTGGATGATTTCGCGCTCGCGGGAGGTGAGGGACTCGAGTGAGTCGTCTTGACCGCCGCTGACCATGAGCTCTCGCATGGCTTCGACCACGCGGGGGCTGAAGTAAGAACGGCCGTCGGCCACCAGATTGATGGCTTTTTCCAGTTCTTCGAGGCCGGCATCCTTCTCAATGTAGCCAGTCACTCCTGCCTTGAGGAGGCGATTGACCATGCTGTTGGAGGAGGCGGCTGAGAAAATTAGAATGTTCAGCTTCGGGTTCTTGGCCTTGAGGCGGCGAAGCACTTCGCTACCGTTCAGGTTGGGCAGCATGATGTCCAGGATGATCAAATCCGGGTTGTGCTGGAGGCACAGCTCCAAGCCTTCGGCACCGTCCCCGGTGTGCGCTATGACTTGCATGGAGGTATAGCCCTCCACCAGTTGGCAGATGAGATCGCGGAGAATCGTTTGATCCTCGATGACGACTACTTTTTTCATGTCTTGGTCAGTGTAGAGCTCGTTGTCGTAACGCTGCTTGGGGGTTGATAGTAGCTGTGTCATATTCTTATTGGCAATTTTTAAAGTGAAAACCCCTCCCGCTAGTGGGGGGTGCGGAAGGGGCCTTATTATCGGACAGATGAAAACAACAACGAATCTATCCGAGAAATTAAAGTCATCGGTGGCTTAGTGGGATTTGCAGAGTGCGGTGGGAATGGCTTGGCCGTTGGAGGTCAGTGCGGGACCGCTCGGTGCGCCTTCGCTGTGGAATACCGCGAAGATGGTGCCGATGATCATTTCTGAAGTGACTGGTTCCGGATCAATTTTCCAGTTTGCGCTGCCTGCGGTGCGAATGCTGTCTCCATCGTGGGCGACCACTTTGTGGGAGATCAGTTCGCCCTTGGCGGAGCGGTAGACCACCATCATCCCGACTTCGATTTGCTCGATGTCAGCTTCTTGGACGATGATGAGGGAATTATCGCCGAAGTAGTCGCCCATGGATTCGCCGGCGGTGCGGTGTATGCTCCAGGCAGGGTTGAGGGAGGCAATCATCTCCGCGTCGCGGAGCGTCTGTTCAAAAGTAGCCGAAGATTTCGGAGTTGCGGTCGCTGTCAGCATTGCGCCAAAGCAGGCGAAGAGGATCGTAGCGAGCGTTGTTGTTTTCATGCCCGCTATCATACTGATTATCGTTTAATTCAGGTATCGCGTGAACTTTGTATAGTGCTTTAGGAAGGATTCTTAGGAGTAGGCGCGGAAATGGCGTAATAAGGGTACGTGAAATCACGTACCCGAGGCGAAAGTGTATGTTTACCAGTGTTTTGAGTTTTAAGCGTTTGGATTTTACAAATACTTTATAAAACGTAAAAAATGGCATTTGGATCGGGTATTTCCTCTAAAGTGAAAGCTGGAAGCAGCTTGCCTTTATCACGTAGATTTTGATGCTCCTTTCTATGCGCTATGCTTTGCTGGGAACTCTTTTTTTTGCCGCTCTATTTTTGCTTTCTGCCTGCAATACGACGAGTTCGGGTAGCACGACGACCTTTGCTCCGATTAAGTACGATGAAGCCTTCAAATTGGGGCAAATGGTGAAGTTTAATGATAGTGGTCTTTATATGGCGCGTACCAGCGGGACCTCGATGGAGCCAGTCCTGACCAAGAATACGATTATCGTGGTTCGGCCGATCGATTTTGAAGACCTTGAGGTTGGAATGATTGTGGGCTACTTGAATAAGGATGGCTACCAAGTGCTCCATCAGTTGATCCGGAAGGCGGGTAAGGATGCCTGGGTCGCGAAAGGGATCAATAATGTGACCGAGGATAAGGATCGGGTGACGCCGAAGAACCTGGTGGGGGTCTTGTATACAGTGCTTTATAATGAAGCTTCGCAGAAGGCTCCACGCTAGCGATTGGAGTGAATAGATTGCTCTGTCCGGTTGACGGCGGGCTGTGCTCGCCTCAAATATCCAGTTGATGCGGATGGAGCGGCATGACTGATGTTTGAGTACCAGACAGTTTATAACGGATATACGGCACTGCTTGCGGGCTTGGTGACGAGTGTGCACTGTGTGGGCATGTGCGGTCCGCTCTCCTGCGCCTTTGCGCCGGCTCGTCCGGACGACGCCAGCCCCCATTTGGTTCTTACCAGCTATCATTTGAGCAAGCTTTTGGCCTATGCCTGTGTGGGGGCCTTGGCGGGAGCATTTGGCAGTATCGTGGTGGATGCCGTTTCGGCCTCCTGGTTGAACTATATTCCCTGGGTGCTGGTTGTCTTCTTTATTTCGGTGGCGTTCCGGCTGGACCGTTTTCTGCCCAAGCCCAAGTGGTTGGGATCGACCTACCGGACGGTGACCCAACGGTTTACGCGTCTGAGTAAGCCGGTTGCGGCTGCCGTGATCGGCCTGGCTACGCCTTTGCTGCCCTGCGGGCCGCTCTACATGATTTTTGGCTTGGCCCTGTTTTCCGGGTCCGCGTTCCGTGGGGCCGAGTTTGCAGTTGGTTTCGGCCTGGGTACGCTGCCGCTCCTCTGGTTGGCTCAGAGTCAGTTCATGCGACTGAATGGGCGCCTGAGTCCGGTGGTTCTGTCACGGGTGCAACGTTCAGTCGCGCTGATAGCTGCCCTTGTCGTGGCTTGGCGCTTACGCACGACTTTGGGAATCGAGGGGGCCGAGGACTGGGTTTGTCACCCCTTCTAGCGCAGTGAGCCCCGTTCGATGAGTTTGCCTTGTAGGCGGATGAGGCTGGGGGACCGGTCTGGTTGTTCGATACGCTTCATTAGCAGCTCGGCTGCAGTCTCTCCGATGAGTGCTGCCGGTTGCTGGATGACAGTCAGTCCCGGGCGGATGAAGGTGGCCCAAGGTGGATCATCGAAGCAGGCGAAGCCAAGCGTTTCAGGTACCTGTATGTTGCGTTGGTGGATGGCGCGGTAGGCGCCGGTTGCGAGTAGGGCGCTGGAGCAAATGACCGCATCCGGCGGGTCGGCGTCGTCGAGCAGGGATTCCATGGCGGCCTGTCCCTCCGGTTCGAAGGCCGGGGTGGTGAGGATCTTGTGTGGTTTTAGGCCCGCTGTGGCCAAAGCGGCTTCAATCCCGCTCAGGCGCTCGCTCGCGGTGAAGCTGTTTGCCCCCACAATGGCTGCGATCCTGCGGTAGCCGCCAGCCAAGACGCGCAGTGTGAGTTTCTGGGCGGATTCGGTGTTGTCGATGAGTACGGAGTCGAACTGGTCGCTGGCGCGCCGGTCCACGGTGACGACTGGTATTTTGGACTTCTGTAAGGCTTCCAGCTGTTGGCTGCCTTTGGATGAGGGGGAAATGATAATGCCGGCCACCTGTTCTTGGGCCATGAGTTCGAGGTAGTGTTGCTCGCGCCCGGAATCTTCATCGGTGTTGCAGACAAAGACGCAGAGGCCTCGCTTTTGCGCGAAGTTTTCCACCGCGCGGCAGAGTTGTCCGAAGAAGGGGTTCTGGATGTCAGACACGATGAGCGCAAGAATCCGGGATTGCTGTTCGCGGAGACGCTGGGCTACGCGGTTCGGGCGGTAGCCTAACTTGTCGACTGCGGTTTGTACCTTTTGGCGGGTGTCGTCGCTGATATAGCCCTTGTTGGCCAGCATTCGCGATACGGTGGCGATCGAAACCCCGGCTTCCCGAGCGACATCTTTAATACTAGCCATGGTGTAAAGGTTTACTGATTGTTTTTGGATTTTTCTAAATCTACAAATAATTCAATACCAATGTAAATAGGATATTTTAAAGAGTTCTTGTTTGGGGAGAGAGATCTTTTTAATTGACATATATGTGTAAACGATTACATATTTCCTCATACTTTTACTGAACCCTGAACCGAAGGACCCCGTCATGTTAAAGCTCACCCCATCAGATATCCGCCTTGGTGCCTCTGCATCCAGTCGGGAAGAAGCCATCCGAGCGGTTGCCGCCTTGCTGGCAGAGCGGAATGCTGTGGAGTCCACCTATTTTAACAGTATGCTCGGCCGCGAGCGTACCGCGACAACCTATCTGGGGAATGGCGTTGCCATCCCGCACGGCCAACCGCAAGACGCGGGGGCCATTCATGAGACTCGCGTCGTCCTCCTTCAACTACCCGAAGGCGTTGCCTGGAAGGGGGGCGACAAGGCTCATTTGGTATTCGGGATCGCCGCGAAGGGCGATGAGCATATCGAGTTACTCGGTCAATTGACTTCAATCATTGCCGATGAGGATCTGGCACGGAGGTTGGCGGTGACCGATCGGGCGGAGGATATTATTGAGGCGATTGAATCCGAAGGTGCCGGAGGACGGGCTGCTGAAGACGACTTCGAGGGGGATCGTGTTGTGGTTGAATTTACGAACCCGCGCGGCTTTCACTTGCGACCGGCAAGTCAGTTGGCCGAAGCCACCGATCGGATGGATGGTAAGATCAGTCTGGTCGTGAATGGCAAGGAAGCGGATGCCAGAAGTGCCTTGAGTATCGTGAGTCTCGGAATTACGCCGGGGAGTCGAATTGAAATCCGTGCCGACTCGCCCTATGCGGATGACCATTTACGCCAGCTCAAGCGCTTGCTTGAGTTGATCAACGACGAGCCTCAGGAAGGAGAGGGGGCGCTGGATGCGGCGATCGATTGGGAGCCTGAATCTTGTGAACAGGATTACCTGTTGAAGGGGACCATGGCAGCTCCCGGTATTGCGGTGGGGCCGGTCCTGCTTTGGGACGCGTTAAGGGTGGCGCCGGAGAGCCGGAAGCGTGGCGACGAAGCCGCTGAGATTTCGGCCTTGGGTGTCGCAATTGATACAGCTGTGGAAACATTGTCAGGACTCGCTGCGGACCCGGGTATGAACAAGGTGCAGCGCAACTTATTTACGGCTCACGCAGGGTTGATTGGAGATGCGGATCTAAAGAAGGCTGCGGAAGTTCGTATACGTGAGGGGGAGGATGTGCTGTCCGCCTGGAATGCAGTGGTCGGGGATAAGGTTGCCAAGCTTGAAGCCTTGGAGGATGCAAACCTTGCCCAGCGTGCCGTTGATTTGAAAGATGCCGGGCATCGCGTCAGCCGTGTCTTGCTCGGTGCCGATCAGGATTCGCTGGCTGGGGTCACCGAACCTGTCGTGCTCTTGGCGGAGGAATTGGAACCGTCGGAGGCGGCTCAGTTGACGCCCGGAAAGGTAAGTGGAATCTGCCTGCGAAAGGGTAGTCCGAATGCGCACTCCGCGATCGTTGCGAGGTCTCTTGGGATTCCCATGGTGGTTGCGATGGGGGATGCCCTGTCGGCTGTAGAGGCGGAAACCAAAGTCGTTCTTGATGCCTCGGGTGCCCGCTTGTTGACTCAACCCAGCGATGCGGACCTGGAGTCCGCATGTGCCGCACTAAAAGCGCTGGATGAGCGCCGCCAGCAGGCATGGAATCACCGCTTTCAACCGGCTTTGCTGCAGGACGGGCATCGCGTGGAAATTGTCGCGAATATTGCGAAGGTTTCCGAAGCCGGTGAGTCGTTGAAAGCGGGTGCCGAAGGTGTTGGCTTGGTACGTACTGAGTTTCTCTTTCTCGACCGCGACCATGCACCCAGTGAGGAGGAGCAGTATGAGCAGTACAAGGCTATGGTTGAAGCGTTGCAAGGCCTCCCTATGGTATTGCGGACTGTCGATATTGGAGGCGACAAGCCGGTGGATTATCTCGGCTTGAATGAGCACGACCTTTCCTTTCTGGGGCTGCGTGGTATTCGCCTCGGGTTGGCTCGGCCGGACATTTTGCGTACCCAGTTGCGGGCCGTCTACCGTGCTGCCAAGCATGGGCCGATTCGTTTGCTCTTTCCCATGATCGCGACTTCGAACGATTTTCGTCGCACGCGGCAGCTGGCTGAAGAAATACGCAAGGAAGTCGACGGTCCGAGGGTTGATCTGGGGGTTATGATTGAAGTGCCTGCCGCTGTTATTATGGCGGAAGAACTGGCACGGGTTGCGGATTTCTTTTCAGTCGGCACCAACGACCTGACGCAATATGCCTTGGCCGTTGACCGGACTCACGCGCTGCTGGCCAAGCGGGCGGATGCCCTGCACCCCGTGGTCTTGAGATTGATTGATACGGCCACACGCGCGGCGCATAAACATGGTAAATGGGTCGGTGTTTGTGGCGGACTCGCGTCCGATTCGCTCGGTGCGCAGATCCTTGCCGGCCTCGGAGTGGACGAGCTGAGCATGCCGCCCGCCCTGATTCCCGGAGTGAAAGAGACTCTGAGGAAAACGAGTTTGTCCGACCTTCGGGCCCTGGCGCAACGTGCTTTGGATCAGGAAGACGCGGTTGCCGTGCGTCTGATCCCGCCTGTGGCTTAACCCCTGAAACCAAATTGAAGATGAGCACCATGAATTCCATTGTAACTGTCACCTTGAACCCCGCGATTGACCACACGGTCTTTGTTGATAAACTGGCCGCAGGAACCGTGCATCGCGCGTCCCGTTCCCATCGTCAAGCAGGCGGCAAGGGGCTCAACGTGGCCACCATGCTCTCGCTTGGCGGGCATGATGCCACTGTCAGCGGTTTTCTCGGGGAAGATAATCCCTCGATCTTTATCAAGCATTTTCGCGATCATCAGTTGGAAGATGCGTTCGTTCGTGTGGCCGGTGAAACCCGTACCGGTATCAAGATTGTGGATACTTCTGCGGATGAGACGACCGATATTAACCTGCCGGGGCCGGCTCCAACCGAGGCCCAGTGTGATAAGTTGCTCATGCGTCTCGACTTTCTTGCCGAGGCCGGACGCTGGTTTCTTCTGGCCGGAAGCCTGCCGTCCGGAGTGAACCCCGATTTTCTGGTCCGAATTATACGTACTCTGAAAGCGAAGGATGCGCTTGTGGCGGTTGACACCAGCGGTCCGGCACTTGCCGCTGCGGTGGATGCCGGTGTCGATTTGGCAAAGCCGAACAACCATGAACTTGAAGAACTGATCGGGGCCAAACTTGAGAGCTTCGAAGACGTGCTACTTGCTGCCCGGGCCTTGCGCCGTGAGAAGGTGTCCCGCCTGGTCGTGTCCCTTGGCGATGAAGGCGCCTTGTTTCTGACGCCCGAGGCCGAGTTGAAAGCCAGTGCGCCGCCTGTGAATGTGGTCAGCACGGTCGGGGCGGGTGATTCCCTGCTGGCCGGATTTCTGCAGGCCACAGTTCGGGGCGACAGCCCTTCGGATTGTGCGCGCCTGGCCACAGTCTATGCCTGGAGTCGCCTGGAGTCGCTGGTCTCCGCCTTGCCCGAGCCTGACGTACTTAAACAGCGGATGGGGCAGGTCTCCGTCCAATCCCTTGTCTCTTTAAACTCATAACCCTGAACTGTCATGTCTACACTACATACCTATATTCAAACCGAGGAGCGCAGCCCGATCTGTCGTTTGGCGAAAGGGGCGCTCCAAGCCGAAGCCGAACGTCGTGGCTTGGACCTTAAAATCGAGATAGATCCTGGCCTTGCTCCGGAGTCCGCCTGGGAGGCGAGTTCGAATCCATCGGACGCGGTCCTTCTGGTTGGTCTCAAGGCTCCGGCTCAGCCGGCCGCGACGACCCACCCGGTCCTGTCGGTCGATCTCGCGCGACTGGCCCGTGAAACCGGCGCAGTCCTGGACCAGCTCTTTCCTGATGGGGCCCGCCTGATTTCCCGGCGTACTTCCAAGCCGGATGTTGTAGAACCGGCTGAGTCCGCAAAGGAATCCAAGTTTCTTGTCGGTGTCACCTCCTGTCCGACGGGCATCGCCCATACCTTCATGGCAGCCAAAGCGCTGGCCAAGGCGGCTGAAGAGATGGGCTTCACCATGAAGGTGGAAACGCGTGGTTCGGTGGGCGCGAAGAATGAATTGACGCCCGAAGAGATTGAGAAGGCCGATGCTGTGATTGTGGCTGCGGATGCCGCGGTTGAAACAAAGCGTTTTGCGGGCAAACGCCTGCTGGAAACAGGAACCAAGCCTGCGATTAAGGATTCGAAGGCTTTGATTCGTGAAGCATTGACCCTTCAACCTGTTGCGTCTGCGGGGGGCTTGAAGATGCCTCCGAAGAAAGAGCGCAAGGGGGTCTACAAGCATCTCATGACCGGTGTCTCAAACATGCTTCCGCTGGTGGTCGCCGGCGGTCTCCTGATTGCCCTCGCCTTCGCGGTGGGCGGCATCTACGCGGGAGACGCTGAAGGGACTTTTGGCTGGGCCCTGATGCAGATTGGCGGATCGGCCGCTTTTGCCCTCTTTATCCCTGTGCTGGCCGGCTTTATCGCCTTTTCCATAGCGGATCGTCCGGGGCTGACGCCCGGTTTGATCGGAGGCATGCTCGCTTCGCAAATCGGTGCGGGTTTCCTCGGTGGTTTGGCGGCTGGCTTCTTTGCCGGATACCTGACGAAGTTCCTGAATAACAAGATCAGCTTGCCGGAGTCATTGCAGGGCTTGAAGCCGGTACTCATTCTACCGCTGCTGACATCGCTTGTCGTCGGGCTGGCTATGATCTTCGTGATCGGACCTCCGGTGAAGTTTATCCTCGACGGTCTTTCCGCTTGGTTGAACAACATGCAAGAGGGGAGCGCCCTGGTTATGGGCCTGTTGCTGGGGGGCATGATGGCCTTCGACATGGGAGGGCCTGTCAATAAATCGGCTTACACTTTCGGTGTCGGATTATTGGCCAGTCAGATTTATGCACCCATGGCTGCGGTGATGGCGGCGGGGATGGTGCCGCCACTGGCCTGTGCCCTTGCCGCGAATCTTTTCCGTAAGAAGTTTACCGATGATGAGCGCCAGGCTTCGAAGGCGGCAGCCGTGCTGGGGATCTCTTTTATCACAGAGGGTGCGATTCCCTATGCGGCGGCGGATCCGGTTCGTGTGATTCCCTGCAATGTACTCGGCGCTGCGGTGACCGGAGGCCTCTCCATGTTGTGGGGGTGCAAGCTTGTCGTGCCGCACGGAGGGATCTTCGTGCTGGCGATTCCCAATGCGATTACTCAAGGGCTAGCTTATGTCGGCGCCATTCTCGCCGGGACCGCCGTGGCAACCGTAGCTCTCTATTTTGCCAAGCGCCCTGTGGCTGAAAGGCTCTCCGCTGCGTCTGCATAAACACTTACCCAAAAAATACATCCCATGAAAAAATCATCTATTCTATTCTCTACTGTTATTGCGGGCAGCCTAGGGCTCAGCCATGCTTGGGCCGAGCCTTATGCGGATCGACTCACCGGCGACTGGAGTGGAACCCGTACCGAGTTGTCGGATTCGGGTGTCGAGTTCTTTGCTTATTACAATGCGATTATTGCTTCGAATGTATCCGGCGGCATTGATCGGGAGTCGAACTATGCGGGCGATCTCTTCGCCGGTGCTACCTTTGACTTTGAGAAATTGCTCGGCTGGGAAGCGACAACCTTTAGTCTGACTGGGATCGAGCGCCATGGTAGTGACATTACGCCATCGGTTGGCAGCCAATATAGTACAATGCAGTTGGTTGGCGGGCAGAATACCTTTCTCTACAATGTCACTCTGGAAAAGCTTTTTGCAGATGGTGACTTTTCCCTGAAGCTGGGCCGCATGACTGCAACTGATGATTTCGTCGGCTCATCTTTCTACGGCTACTCCTTGAACAATGCGGTGAACGGCCAAATTCGTGCCGTCTTGTTTGACGGTGTCATGACCTCATACCCGTTTGCAATTTGGGGCGGGCGGCTGAAAGCGAAGATTTCGGAGAAGAGCGCGCTTCAAGTCGGCGTGTTTCAACTGACCCACGAAATGTGGGACCGGGAAAATCAAGGTGTCGATTTCAGCATCGACTCGGAAGATGGGGTTTCGCTCTTTGTTCAGTATGACTGGACGCCTGAGATCGCTGGTAAGCCGGCCCGTTTCTATGTCGGGGTGAATCAGACGTTCTCCTTTGAAATGGATGAGTTTGACAGTACGGATACGACGGATGAGTTCACTCGATACTATGCGCATGCCGACTACCAGGTGTTCCGCGAGTCTGCTCATTCGGACGAAGGCCTGAGTCTTTTCCTGACACTTGCTTATACCTCGCAGGAGGAAGTGGCGATTATTCCCTTACAGTCCACTTTGGGTGCACATTATAAGGGCTTACTTCCCGGGCGTCCGGATGACCGGACTGTCTTCTTCATGACCTACGGGCAATTTAGCGATGATTACTCGGATGCTCTTGAAACGAGTACGGGGGATGATGCGGATTATGAAATGGTTTTCGAACTGGGGCATCGTATTCAACTGACCAAGTACGCATACATCCAGCCCGACGTTCAGTTTATCAAGAACCCCGGTGGTACCGGGAAGATCGATGATGCGGTCGTCGTTGGTGCCCAGTTTGGATTCAGCTTTTAGAGCTTCTTCATGTCAGTGCCCTTCTTGTTGCTAAGGGCGCTTTCAGGTTCAGTAAGTAGTGCAAGGTAATTCCGGCAGTGCGAGTCGCTGCCGGAATTTTTGTGTCCGAGCCCCGGGAATTCTCATCCGGGTGGCAGCTGAACCCGGGAGGCGTTACACGATGAAGAATGCGCCGATGCCGGCCAGTACGGTCGCGCCGAGCGCGATCCCGATATGTTTGCGGAGTTGCGGGGCGCCTATGCTGAAGACGAGGCTGGCTTTCAGGATTGTATTGGCGACTGCCGCGAGAATAATGGCTCGTGTCCCGAGCTGAAGGGCGACGCTGCCGTCTTTCAGGTTTTGCGTAATCGAGAGTGCGATTGCATCCATGTCGGTCAGGCCGGAAATGAAGCTCAGCGCCAGGAGTTCATCGGTGAGCTCGGTTTGGCTCAACCATTTGACGAGGAAGGAAATGACACCGTAGATGATACCGAACTTGATCGCGATCGAGAGACCGAGCGGATTCTTCAGGTTGGGGATTTCGACAGGGGTTTTGCTCTTCTTGCTGAGCAAGGCGATGAAGACGGCGTAAAGAAGACCCGGCATGGCCATGATCAGGAAGGGGTACCATAGCTGGGCGATGAAAGCGGGATAAATAAACCCGAGGATCACCAGCACTCGGCCGAGCATGATTGTGCAGGCCATGACGATTGCGAGGGCGAAGCTGCCGGAAATTTCAGGGTAGGTCTTGGACTCTCGACTGAAGGCAAGGGTGGTTGCGGTGCTGGAGGCCAGGCCACCCACCAGCCCGGTAAGTATGACGCCTGCCTTGGTGCCCAGTAGCCGCATGAGTATGTAGCCGACAAATCCCAGCCCGGAGATGAGGACAACCATGAGCCAGAGCGAGTAGGGATTGATCGCCTCGTAGGGGCCGTAGCCTTGGTTGGGCACCAGGGGAAGCACCACCCCGGTCACTGCGACGAATTGCAGGGTCGAGCGGATGTCTTCATTTGTGAATTTTCGTGTCCACGAATGGCTCATTTGCTTCATGCCCAAGACGATCATGGTCAGGGCCGCGAACATGACGGCGAAGAGGAGCTGCCCCCAGTACACGAGGGCACCCAGTAATAGAGTGATAATGGCTGCCGCTCCGGTCGTCAGTCCGATACTGGTCCGATCCTTGGCGATGAAACCATGAAGGATGAGATGTGCCCCGACAATACCGAGCGCTGCGAGAAATGCGTAAGGCACGTGTGTACTGTCGACGAAGGCTGCGGTGTAGCCGATGAGTGCCCAGAGGACGAAAGTGCGCAGGCCGGCGAAGTGGTTGTCGTCCTTGTGTGCATCCTGCTGCTCGCCCCATTGGCGAATGAGCCCAATGAGGGCGCCGAGGCTGGCGCTGACGATCAGGGATTGGAGCATGTTGTCCATTTTAGGATATTGTATTGTGCTATACAAATAACGCCGGTTTGCCTTGGCGTCAATCGTCTCGTCCAGCTCCGCTTGGGGGCGTTTCCCGCCCGTATTTCACTGTATCGCAGGTTGTCTGCAGTCAGCGGCGCTTTTTTGCGGGACTTTTCTTTTGCCGGTCCGAGCGGCGTTGCTTCCTTATCTGGGAGAGCTCCTTGGCTGATTGCGCGGTTTTTTTTGTCGGTCTGGGCGATGGCTTCTTGTTATTTGATTCTTCCGGAACAATGCGGAAGTCGATCTGGCGCTTGAACCGGTCCACCCGCTCGACCTGTACATCGACGTATTGGCCTAGCGAATACACCTTCTTCTTGCGGCGTCCGACGATGGACTGGCCGTCGCTGGAGGGATGGTAGAAGTCGTCGTCGAGAGTGGAGATGTGAACCAGTCCATAGGCTTGCGAGTCGACTAGCTCGACGAATAGGCCGTGGTTCTTGACGTCGGCAACGACGGCTTGGAAGGACTGTTTCTTGTCCTTGTGCAGTTCTCGTTCGTAGTATTCGAGCAGCTTGGTTTTGACTGACTCGCGCTCAGCGTCGACACTGTTGCGTTCCGTTATGCTGATGTGTTCGCCGAGAGACTCCAGTTTGCCCTGTGAGTAACGTACATCGGGTTGTTTCGGTGCGGATTCTGCCCCGATCTTGTGCAGGTAGCTGTCCAGGACGCGGTGCACGATCAAGTCGGAGTAGCGGCGGATGGGCGAAGTGAAGTGGGTGTAGTCGGGCTTTGCGAGACCGTAGTGGCCGTCGGGGCTGGCTCGGTATTGGGCCTGCTTGAGGCTGCGCAACACGTGCACCTTGAGTGCGTGGCCTTGCGGGTGGTCCTTTAATTTCTTCAGTAGGGAGGCCATCCCGCTGGCTTTACTCAGGTTGCCGCACTGTACGCCGAAGGTGATCATTGTCTCCCGAAGTTCCTGCAGCTTTTCGTCCTCGGGTTCGTCATGCACCCGGTAGAT
Source organism: Coraliomargarita parva (assembly GCF_027257905.1). Lineage (NCBI taxonomy): Bacteria > Pseudomonadati > Verrucomicrobiota > Opitutia > Puniceicoccales > Coraliomargaritaceae > Coraliomargarita > Coraliomargarita parva. The sequence goes on along the minus strand of NZ_JAPZEI010000008.1, from coordinate 74,801 downwards.
GCAGGGGAAATGATTGCGTTGCATCGTCCGGGCCACTTGCTCGTTGGCACCGAGCATGAATTCCTCGATCAACTGGTGGCTTTCGTCGTTTTCCTGGATCTCCAGCCTGTCGGCATAACCTTGCTCGTCCACGTAGATTTTGACTTCGGTCATGTCGAGGTCGAGGGATCCTTTACGGAATCGCTTCTTTCGAAGCTGCGAGGCAATATGCCAGAGCTTGCGGATGTGCACCTGCAGGAGCTTCATCTCCTTCTGGTTCACTTCGTCAAGCGAGCGCCCGGTCGAGCCGGTTTGGTGCTTCGGAGGTAGCGGAGTTTTGCGGATCTCGTCGAAGTCATCCTTCTGCATGAATGCGTAGGCCTGGCGATAGGTGAGGCGCTTGTTGCTCCGGATCACGGTGTTGGCGAACTCGACGTGCAGGATGTCGGCCTTGTCCGAGTAGGTGATGAAGGCGGTCTTGGTCAGGCGGTCTTCGGCTTCAACCAGCGAGCAGAGCCCATTTGAAAGCGCGTGCGGTAGCATCGGGATGACCGTACCAACCAGGTAGGTGCTGTTGCCGCGCTTCTGTGCTTCCACGTCGAGAGGGCTGCCCGGTTTGACGTAGGCGGAGACGTCTGCGATGTGGATACCCACGCGCAGCTTGCCATCTTCGAGTTCCTCGAGTGAAAGCGCATCGTCGAAGTCCTTTGCGTCGTCCGGGTCGATGGTAAAAGTGAAGAGTTTCCGGCAGTCCATACGATCCTTGCAATCCGAGGGACGAACCTTGTCGGGAATACCATCAGTTTGCTTTTCAACGGCTGCAGGAAATTGCGGTTCGAGGTTATACTTGTAAAGGATCGCCTTGAACTCGGCATCGGGTTCGTGGGTCTTCCCCAGTACTTCGATGATTTCACCTTCGGGATTGAGGTGGCGTTGTTTCCATTCGACCAGCTTGATGACGACTTTGTCGCCTTCTTTCGGGGTCGGGCGTATGCCGGAATTACGTGGGTCCGGGACGAGAAAGTCCTGAATGAGACGCGGGTCGTCGGGGATGACATAGGTGGCGTGGCGGCCTTTTTGCAGCGTGCCGACATAGCTGCTCCGGGCGCGCTTCAGGATGCGTATGACCCGGAGGTTGGGCTTCTGCTCGGGCGCTGCGGGGCGTTCGTTACGCCGGTAGTGCCGGTAACGAGGCTTCGGTTGCTCGATGATGCGGGCCAGCACATGGTCGCCATGAAAAGCCAGTCCGGTATCTTCGGCGGAAACAGGATAGCCTTCGCCGTTCGGATCGCTGTCCGGGAGTATGAATCCGGAGCCGCTTTGACGGAAGATGATTTTACCACTGATCAGATCCGCGTCTTTGGGAATGCAGAGCCGGTTCTTCTTGAGGTAGGCGATTTCGCCCTGCTCAAGCATCCGGTCGATCAGTTGGTGTGCCTTCTTGGCTTCGTCGCGGTTGAGTTTGAGTACGGCTATGATTTCCTCTCTGCGAAGCGGGACATAGTCCGGTGCTTTGAGGAGGGTGAGTAGGGTATCACGAAGATCCATTAGCTCTGAAGGTGTCGCAATTCACGGGAAATGCGAGCCTGCTCTTTAAATTTGAGAGAACCTGTTTTTATACCGGATGTGCCTTCAATTTAGAGTGAAACTATCCGACTCATATTCTTTAAGTCTCTCTTTAGTTATTCACTGTCCAATTCTGCTTTCGTGCTTTTATGGGCCAGGAAGCAGCTCTGACGTCCCCCAAAAAAACAGCACCACTACCATGGGCATGGATAGGTGCGTGTGTAGTTTTCGCGTCCGAATGCTTCGCTTATCCAAAGTTGATTCCCATTATCAATAACTTTGTCATGATGTCCGGAGTGTATCATTGGTATCATTTCCCGGCATAGCGCTTGTTCGAATTCCAGCATCAAGCTGTAGCAGGACGGATCGTTGATTCGATTATGCTGTTCCATTGGGTCTTCCTGTAGATTGAAGAGGGTTATTTCTCCTGTCGCATATTTTGCATATTTCCATGGGCCGCTCAGATACATACATCCGTCAGACAAGGCTCCCAAGATGGATTTTCGGGGTGTTGCTGCGTTCATGTCCTGATTTGGGTAGGGGAGTTGGGGCAAGGGGACGCAATCTAGTTCACTGGATATCTCCGCTCCTGCATACGCCAGTATGGTTGCTGTTACATCCATTAACGTGACCAGTTCATCGCAATCACATCCTCTTTGTGTCAAAGGATCACGGACGATGAGGGGGATGTGACAGCTCCCTTCGTAGTAGCTTCCCTTACCTGCCATGTCGTGATCCCCAACATAATCACCATGGTCGCTCGTGAAAATGATTAAGGTATTGTCCAGCTGGCCACTCGCCTCAAGTGCATCGAGGATGTCTCCGACCTCTCGGTCGATTTGCTGGATCAGGCCGGCATAGTGATGGCGGACGCGTTGTTTTTGCTCAAGAGTCCAACCATCGAGGTCGACTCCGTTCCATGCCATGCGGTTGCCGTTGTGATTCCTTCTCTTGAGCTCTGCGCAGTCATTGGAGACACTGGGTGCTGGCTTGGGTATTTGGTTCGGGTCGATATCGACGGTAAATTCCTCGTTGGGGTCGTAAGGGCAATGTGGTCCGGTGAATCCAACCATCATTGCAAAGGGCGTCTCATGCCCATAACGGTTAATATAATCGACCGCTTCAGAGCCGACAAAATGGTCCCATGAAAGCTCCCAGGGGTTACGGCTGATGACTGCACCTTTATTTTCTAAATAGCCCTCATGTTCTAGTCCCGTATACTTTCGAGAGCCATGCCCCCGCAGGTAGCGGTAGTAATCGTCCCGAATGCAGGGCCATCGTTTGTCTTCGGTGACTGACCTGTAGTCAAATCCCATGCGCTCTGACCAAGGGTAGAAATGCATTTTTCCGATGCCGGCGGTGCTATAGCCGAGTTGACTCAGGCGCGAGGGCCAGGTCTGGATACCTTGTTTTTCGTAATCGGGCCGAATCCACTGACCATTGGTCAGAACACCTGTCCTCAGGCCGTGCATGCCAGTGATCAAGGACGCACGAGCCGGCACACACAAGGGGTGAATCGAATAAGCCCTACAGTAACGGGTGCTTTCCTTGGCCAAGCGGTCGATGTTCGGAGTGCGGATGAAGCTAGCACCTGCGTACCCCAGAAAGTCCCAACGCAGCTGGTCAGCCATCATGAAAAGAATATTCGGGCGCGATTTATTATCACTGCTCATAAGTCGGATATAGGAATACCTGGCCATGCTAGTCGTTAAGCACGGCGTAATTGAGTAATATGGAATAAATTTGTATGATCCGGCAGCGTCTGGACCGTTTCCAAATGCTGCCTGTATCTGAGGTAAAGGATCGACGAACTCGTCGATGCGACCTCTTTACCTTTTAGATCCTCAGGACTTTCTGATGCGCTTCATGCACAAACCAATTAGCAAAACGAACGAGCTGAACACTGCGGAATATTGAGCAGGCTCCGGAACTGCGGTATAAGTTTCGAGGTTGTCCATTATGAAACCAGTGCTGGCTGCTGACGTATAGGTGTTCAGGCATAAACGACCAAGGGCGACTGTATCTGTGACGAAGGAAATTGCGGAGTCGACTCTGACTCCGTCGAGATACAGGTCATATGTATTTGACGATAGAAGGGTGTCGCCGCTGTTATCCAGTGCCGCGTATGAGAAATTCGTATCACCTCCGTTTGCAACAATTTCTAGCGTGTGCGAAGCGGTAGGATTGACGAGGGATGTGCTGCCGCCGCTCCAACTCAGACTGCCGTCATACCGGAGGTTGATCGCGAGTGCTTGATTTGAGGTGCTACCCAAGGCTGTGGTGTCTGCAGAAGTTAATACAATGACTCCGTAAGAGCTCGTGTTTCCTGCATCCACCGTCGCAAAGCTAAAATCGAAGCTGACATAGGCCACGTCATAATTCTGGCTGCTGTCGCCAAAATTGATTGCCGCGCGTGATACTGAAGTAGCTGAGTTATCGAAAAAGTAGAGCCCATTGCCGCTGCCTGCTGAATTTGTCGGGAGGGTGACGCCGGATTCAGTGGCGGTGCCACCTGTTTGGTTTGTGATTAATTCATTCGCGGCCGAACTGGCGTTGTTGCCTAGTTTATACCAATTGCCACCAGGTTGTTCACCAAAGGTATAGCTTTCGAAGTCGTCGGAAGCCAAGGGAGACCATTGTGCCTGAGCCAGATTGGCTAAGGTAAGGGAAGACAGTGCGAGTAGGAATATTTTTTGATGCATAACTAGAATTGGACTATTTCGGGGGTTATTGGGTTTGAAACGCTTCGATGTAAGCGATGCCTTTGAAAATACCCTTTTGCTGCAGGAGTTGTCCATGGCTCCAGTATTTCATACATATGAAATATGCTTGCTTGGAGATGTTTCATTCTCACTGTAGCGGATGTCTGTTCTTTCAGTCGCCCCATTTTGAGCGGCTGAAAGAGTGAGCTTTGATGGTTACTCAAAAGGATATCGCCCGGGAAACGGGTTTAGACCAATCAACGGTAAGCCTCGCATTGAGAGAGGACCCGCGGGTGAATGCTCAAACGCGTCAACAGGTGTTGGAAGTTGCGCGCAGACTCGGTTACCGTAAGGATCCAATGCTGACGGCATTGTCTTCATATCGGAGTGATATCCAGCGTAAGTCTTATCATGGAAATCTGGCTTGGTTGAATGATCCCAAGGTCTATGAACTCGATCACTATGATAATTCAGTATATTACCATTACCGTAGAGGGGCTCAGGAGCGTGCACTCGAGCATGGATATAAGCTCGAGATCGTAGAGGTCGATATGGATGCGCCCAACCAGCGGCGACTCTCTGACATATTATATCATCGTGGTATCGAAGGTATTATACTGCCGCCGCTTCGAGTTGTGGGGCCTGCCTTGAAACTGAATTGGCAGCATTTTGTTGCTGTAACATTCGGGTGGACGGTGATTGAACCACGTTTTCATTCGGTGAGTCCGAATCATGTATACAACAGTACAGAGCTTGTCCGTAACTTGCGGTCTCGTGGATACGAGCGGATTGCTGCAGTGCTTTTCATGCCTCCGCAGCATCTTGGCCAACGACATTTCCACCTCTGGGCGCATGGTGTCGAGGTGAGTGTTTTGCAGCAAGGTGCACAGGATCCTATACCGACGCTTCGCTTGACGTCTACGAATGCTGATCAGGCTGCAGTTCTGCAGGAGTGGTATCGGCAATACCGTCCTGATGCGGTTGCTGTCATGCTGGAGTGCTCTGAATTTGTCGAAGAAAGTTTGAATCAGATCAAAATTCTGTGTCCGCGTGATATCGGAATCGCCAATTTTGTTTGTATGGATAGCGATCAACATTTCTCAGGAATTCGTGAAAACTCCTACGATATAGGAATGGCCGCAGTGGATGTCTTGGTTGGTGCGATCCGGCGTCGTGAATTTGGCGTGCCTGCAATTCGGCGGATGCTGCAGATCGAGGGGCAGTGGACGGATGGAGAAACCATTGCTTGATTCACCACATTGGTTTTTCCGCTTTATTTTGTTGGGGAGCTGTCGCGTGGGATTTCGGCATTCTTGATGCGGATTCATAAGTATGAAATATGAGCTTGATTGATGCTTGGGCTACATCGCGGCTAAATTGCAATTCGGATTGATCGACATCGATCCATACCGCTTCCTAAATTTAGTTTTTCAACCCCATGCCTCTGCAAAACTCTGTATCCTTAATTGTGGGACTGCTCTTCCTGATCAGTCCACTGCATTCAAAAAATGTTATTTTCGTTCTGATTGATGACCTCAGCCCTCGCTTGGGTTCTTATGGCGGTCCAGTCATATCACCCCACTTGGACAAATTGGCGGATCAAGGTGTCCTTTTCCAACATGCTTATGCCCAAGCGACCATTTGCACTCCTTCGCGGGCAAGTATCATGACAGGGATGAGACCGGATGCCGTCGGCACCCGTGACAATAATTACCGCAGATCCCGGTTTAGGAACTATCAACCTGATGTTCAGACTTTACCCCAGTATCTGCAGCAATTCGGCTACACTTCAATCGGATTGGGAAAAACCTATGGTCCGCCGGATCCGAATTCCTGGTCGCGAAAAGATTTGGGCGAAGCGTCGGGTGATGAGCAATATGCTTTGCCGGAAAACCAAGCACTCTTTCAATCGAATATAAAGGCCGGGAAACGGGGCTGGTTTAATATGGGGCCTCTCTTTGAAGCTGCGGATGTGGCCGATGACGCCTATCCTGATGGACGTGTGACGGAACGTGCGATCGAGATTATACATGAATTGAAAGATCAACCCTTCTTTCTCTACGTCGGCTACCAGCGTCCGCATCGTCCCTTTACCGCGCCAAAGAAATACTTCGATCTCTATAAAGACATCCAGCTTTCCTTCCCGGAGCCGAGTGGCATCCCTGAAGATGCTCCCGAGGTTGCACTGAAGACGCACCATACCTCAGCGCCCAAGCCTGGAGATAAACGCTATGAGCGTGATTATGCCCAACTGCTCGGACACTACGCTGCTGCCAGCTATGTCGATAGTCTTGTTGGGCAGATTCTTGATACTTTAGTCGAACTCGAACTCGAAGAGGAGACACTAGTCATCTTTACCGCCGATCACGGTTTTCATGTGAGTGAGAACGGACAATGGGATAAATCCTGTCTTTTTGAGACAACCTGCTCGGTGCCCTTGATTCTTCGGGTGCCGGGCGATAAGGCTCAACCATTGAAGGTTTCGCAAACTGTGGAGCTGCTTGATATTTATCCGACGGTATTGGATTTTCTGGATTTACCTGCTCCTCCCCAGCTTGCTGGCAAAAGCCTACTGCCTCTCATGTCGGGAGTTCAGCCTTCCGAAGACGGTTACGCCTACACGGAAGTCCTACGCAATGACGGCGGTAAGAATGCAGCCATGAATTGGGATGGTAGTCTTGAAGGACGTAGTATCCGCAGCGGCGACTATCGTCTCAATCGTTGGTGGGATACGCGGACGAATGAAGTGATCGCTCTTGAACTTTACGATTACTCGCTGGATCAGCCGGAAATCAAAAACTTAGCGAATGTCCCTGCTTACGCGGACATTCAGGCGAAACTCATTTCCCAGTTGAATGCCAAGTGGCCACTGACTCAAAACACCGGAAAATAATGTATTCCAAACCTGGCATGAACAAATACACGGTATCCGCGTTCCTGGCACTACTCATGGTGCTTTTTGTGGGAGCTTGCCAGAGGCAGAGCTCGAATCAAACAGAGAGTTCAGTTCCACCTGCTAAGACGCGTGAAGGGCTCGATCTTGCACCTTCTGCCGATGAGTCCATTGAGTTTATCGCCGCGTTGACTCCGGAGCCTGCCTTGGGAGATGAAACGCCGGTGAAGCCCGATAGCAGTCACCGTGAATTACCTCCGCCGCCGTTGCCAACACGCGAACGGATCGATGAACTGGCGGCGATCGTAACCGCTCAGCCGGTCGGCGTCGGAGTGCCTGCCGGAAATCGTGAAGTGTGGGACCGGCTTGCAGCCCAGCCGCAAGCCGGGGGGCTGATCAAGAATGCGGAGCAAGCCCTGCTTGAGCCAATCGTGCCAATCACTCTTGAATTATGGCAATTGTATGCGACGAATGGTGATCGTAAGGTCTATCAGGATACGGTCTGTTCCCGCTATAATCGTCTGCGTGATTTGGCGATCGGCGAAGCGATTGAATACAAAGGACGATTCATTCCAGCGATTGAAGAAACGCTCACTGAGATACTGGAGCAGGGGGCGTGGAGTGTTCCTGCTCACGGCAAAGATATCGCAATCTTTAACGGGGAGCGCACCGTGGTCGATCTGGCCGCGGCCCAACTCTCATGGACCTTGGCGACAGTGGACTACTGGCTTGCAGAATCTCTATCTCCTGATTTGCGCACTCAGCTAAAAAGTGAAATTGAACGCCGCGTGTTAGAGCCGTATATCACAGCGATTCGCTCCGGGCATCCCATTTGGTGGATGATAAGGCCTAACAACTGGACTGCTGTCTGCACTGGTGCGATCACCGGCGCGGCTTTAACTTTGGAAGAGGACCCGACGCGTCGGGCTGAGTTTGTCGCTGATGCCGAGCAACTGCTCGCGCGGTATATCGATAGCTTCTCCGATGAGGGAATCAGCGAAGAGGGAATCGGCTACTGGTCTTTTGGCTTCTCGCATTTTCTCTATGCCAGTGAAGCAATCCGGCGAACAAGCAATGGGGCGGTGGACTTGATGGATAACGCGAAAGTGTTTCGTATTAGTCAGTCACCTGTCAGTCTGGAAGTCGCGGATGGGATCTACGGTGCCTTTGGCGATCAGGCGATCTATGATAAACCGCAGAAGCAGATCTGCACCTTTGCCGCGCGACGATATGGGCTGAACACCGATGATTCGCAGCGTTTTGATCAGGTGGGCAAGGGGGCATCGCATCCGCTCTCGCCTCAACTATACTCTTGGATCATCCGGACTTTTGGTGGGGATGCCCCTCTCGTGAGTGGCTTTGAAGTCGATGCGAATCTTCTGGATGAAATGGATTACCGTAGCTGGTTTTCGGAAAGCCAGTTATACATTTGCCGCCCTGGGCCTGGAGAAAAGGACGCAATGAGCGTTGCGATTCGGGCAGGCAATAACGGCGAGTCACACAATCATAATGATATTGGCAGTTATACTGTGGTTTACAAAGGTATCCCGGTCTTAGTTGACCCGGGCATGGAGCGCTATACCTCGAAGTCATTCAGCGCAGGTCGATATGAAGCGAGCTTGAACAATTCCTATGGCCATCCGGTTCCGCTTGTTGCCAACCGTATGCAAAAGGTGGGTGTCGAAGGGCATGGTGAAGTTCTAGATGCGGAGGCTACGAATGTGGCCGATACTGTCTTGGTCGACTTGACTCGTGCATACCGTTCTCCGGAGCTTGAGAAGCTGACTCGTTCGCTGCATTACCTGAGACCGGACGGAGCGAATGCCGGTTCCATCTCCTTGGCTGATCACGTTGAGTTTAATCAAGCGGAGACCTTCTCGACCGCTCTTATTACCCGTGGAACATTCAAGGTTATCAATGCGACTACTTTGCGTGTTACCGACCGGGGTGTATCGCTTTATGTGAAGATCGATACCGGTGGAAAACCATTCGCGCTATCTGAGGATGTCGTGACAGGATTTGCGAAACCGAACCGGCCACTTGCTCAACGCTTGGGTATTGTTTTGCTGGAGCCGGTCAAAAATGCAGTCATCGATATTACTATTAGCCCCACACTTAGCGGAATTAACTGAACCCTGAGGAAATTTGTCTACCATGCTACATTCAAAACAGGAAATTTTCAATAAGGGGCGTGATCAGTCCGCGTTTACTCTGATCGAACTACTTATGGTTATTGCAGTTGTTGCCGTTTTGGCAGCAATTACGTCTTCCGTGATCGGGCGTGTTGGCAAAAGTTCCCAGAAAGCTGTTGCGCTGGCGGGGTTACGATCAGTCGGGGCTGCGATTCAACTCTATGCGAATGATCATGATGGGTATTTGCCTGGACCCTTATGGTCTACGACTACGGCTCTATATGGTCCGGATGACCGAACACTTGGGTATCATCTTGCATCCTATCTGGAACTTCCAGATCCGGTCTCAGGGAAATACGAGTTTCCACAAGTCAGTTGCCCGTTATTCGAGGAAATACGTCCAGTGCCTAATTCTCCTGCCTACTTTATGCAACAGACAGTTAAGGTCCCTGCAGGGAAGCGCAATCCTTGGGGGTATCAGTCCTTAAGCCAGACAAAGGATGAGGCGGTTCTTCCTCAGAAAATCACTAATGTTCTACAGGGCGATAATACAGTCACCTGGGCTATGTGTGCAGCTGATGCACTTAATGTAGGAAATCCGAATGCTGGCTGGGCGTCTAACCTTCTCCCAGAGCCACTTTTCGGTGATGTCCGATTGCAACTCTACTTCGACTGGCATGTCGAGTTTGTGCCGGTGGAGTGACCCGGCTTTGAAGTGTTTACGTTTTTAACTGAGCTAGAAGCGAGATCGAAGATATCGCTTTATTGCCTAACTTATACAAAATTAGAAGTTATTTCATGGCTATCGAATATGTCACCTTGGCAATCTACCTCGGTCTACTCCTCGTGTTGGGCGGGATGTTTGCCAAGTTTAACAAGAACTTAAGCGACTTTGCCCGAGGCGGTGCGCAGGGGACTTGGTGGCTCGTTGGCAGCAGTATACTGATGTCGTCGATCAGTGCATTCACCTTCACCGGGAATGCCTCAGCTGCTTATGAAAGTGGCCCCTCTCTGTTGGTGATCTATTTGGCCAATATATTGGGATTTGCCATGGGCGCCTTCTTCCTTGGGCCCTGGCTTCGTCAGACACGTGCAGTTACCACTGTGGATGTCGTTCGAGCCCGATACGGAACCTCGGTAGAACAGTTGTCCGCCTACACGGGGTTGATCCTCGGCCCCATCAGCGCAGCGATCCAGCTCTATGCCTTATCCCTCTTTGCCAGCACGACGCTCGAACTTCCCTTGGTTCCGGTTATGATCGTGATTGGCATTATCGTTACCTTCTATTCCACCACGGGTGGAAAATGGGCTGTCATGGCCACCGACTTCATTCAAGCGACCGTGGTGTTCACGATCACACTTCTAGTCTGTTATCTATCGCTCAAGGCAATTGGTGGCTTCGGCGAGTTTTTCTCCTATTTCAAGGATCCTCGATTTGCTTCGGACTATCAATTTATCAACGCGCCAGGTGATTTCGATAACGGACGTTTTACGCTAAAATGGGCGATCATTGTTTTTCTGATGCAGCTCAACGGCCAAATCAGCCTCACGATTGCGGGGCGTTATATTTCCACACGCGATGGTAAAGAAGCTTCCCGTGCCGGTTGGCTGGGCTTTGTTTTAATGTGTATCGGTAGCGCGGTTTGGTTCATCCCGCCGATGATCGCGCGTTTCTTGTATGAAGGGGAGCTTGTTGCTTCGGGCGTAGAGAAAGCCGCTGAAAGCTCATATGCATTCATTGCGATGAAGTTGTTGCCAAATGGTATGGTCGGCATGCTGATTGCAGCCATGTTCGCTGCAACGATGAGCAGTATGGACACCGGCTTGAATAACCAAGTTGGTGTCTTGGCTCGCAATATTATCCCGCGGCTAAGGAGTCTCTTTGGGCGCCGAGAACCTCTCGATTCGAAGGTTGAGCTACGTATCTGTCAGATCGCTACAGTCTGTCTGGGGATCATCATTGCTTGCTACGCCTACCTGATCGCCAACCAGGAAAAAGTCGCACTCTTCGACTCTTATCTGATTATCGCCTCGATTATCGGCATACCCATGGGCTTTCCCATGCTCGTGGGCTTATGGGTTAAGAAATTGCCCAAATGGTCCTACTTCCCGGTCTTTGGAGCCTGTCTGGTTCCGTCGGTTTGGTCTTTTATTGATGGCAAACTGAACGGTTCCCAATGGACGATCCAGGAGCGGGCAATGTGGATTTTTATTTTTGGAGCGATTGCCACCGTGATCTGCCGCATGTTGGCTTTTAAGACACCGCTGAAGCAGCAGGAGGAAATCAAGGCATTCTACACGACGATGAAAACACCGGTGGATTTCGACAAGGAAATCGGAAGATCTCCTGTGGACTACGAACAGTATTTCGTGCTCGCGAAAGCGGCTTTTGTTACCGGAACCCTCGTCCTGCTGATCCTATTGGTTCCAAATGAATGGTCTGGGCGACTTTATATTTCTGGAGTCGCTGCGAGTATACTTTCGATTGGCTTGCTTCTGGTTTGGGGAGGCAAACGAGTGAAGGCGAGACACCAGATGCCAACTGCGAATGAAGACCTGAGCACACTCCCTTCGTCCACCACAGTTTCTGGCGATTGTCCAACGAGCCAGATACCCGAAAAGGTCAGACTCTAGTCGGGGCTCTTCGATTCAAAAATTCCACAAGATCATGATACAGACAAAGGATTTTCAGCGTTATGCCCGAAGTGTCATTGCGGCCATTGTCAGTTGCTCTCTCTTCAGTTCAGCGATCGCCCTTGCTCAGGACAAAGAGTTTCAAATCCCGGATAAAGATCATTTCCATTTATACTTATTGGCGGGCCAGTCGAATATGGCAGGACGTGGGGAAGTGGATGTGCAAAGTAAGATTCCGTATCCGCGTGTGTTGATGCTGGATCAAAGTGGGAAATGGGTTCCCGCCAGAGACCCCGTTCATTACGATAAGCCTGCGGCCGGTGTTGGTCCGGGACGAACGTTTGCGGCGGCCCTCACCGAACTCGATGATTCGATTGTGATCGGTCTGATTCCGGCGGCGTGCGGTGGCTCCTCGATCACGACATGGGTGCCCGGAGGCTATCATGATCAAACTCATAGCCATCCCTACGATGACGCCATCGCCCGCACGCGACGAGCGATGGAGGACGGCACTTTAAAAGCTATCCTATGGCACCAGGGAGAATCCGACAGTAAGTCCCCTAATTCCGAGCAGTATAAGGAAAGGCTCATCACTCTCATTCAGCGCTTCCGGGAAGAGTTTCAGGATCCCGGTTTGCCTTTCGTTATCGGACAACTGGGGCAGTTCCCCGGACGCCACTGGAACTCAAACCGGCGCGCAGTGGATCAAGCTCAGCGTGAGGTCGCCGAAGAGTTATACCATGTCGGTTTTGTTTCCAGCGACGGCCTAAGTTGCTTGCCCGATAAAACACACTTTAACACCGAATCACAACGGGAATTCGGGCGACGTTATGCGGCAGTTTACATGCAGCTGATCCATGCCGTAGAGGAGAACTGATCATTTCTCTTCATTACGCCAGCCGAACACCATCATGATCACAACTCCTTGTCTGTCGTCGCTTAGGCACGAGCGAGAGGCATTCCACTATGATCTATAATATTATGCACCGGGCCGCACAGGGCTCGAAATACTCGATTTTTCTAGAGCAGCAGCGAACTGTTCACGAACTGGGGATTAAGACCACTGTCTTCGTTCACTACAAGGACCTATTCAATGAAACGCTGCTGGAATCAATCACCCGTGATGCCCGCGAGTTTGGCGATGAAGTCGGCCTGGCTCTGCACGACATGTCGGGCCCGGGGATGGAAGGATTGGTTGGCGATCTCCCCGCGATCTGGCTTTTTGATAAAGCTAAGAAACGTGAGATCATTCAGAAAATACTGGCTAAATATATTGAGGTTTTCGGCAGCGCGCCGACATCGGTAGCCAGCTACCACTTTGACAGTTCCGCTTTGAGGATCCTCAAAGAACTCTGCCCTCAATGTGAGACCGTTGTGGGCGGTTGCTTCGAAGAGGGGGTAAGAGTCTTCCACGGCTGCAATCATAGCTGGTATCTATTCAATGAAGGAATGCCATGGGGGCCTTGGTATCCCAGTAAAACCCATAGCCTTCGTCCCGCTGTGGATGAAGCGGATAGCGCAGGTGTTGTCGCCGTTCCGCATCTTGTTCGCGATATGAGTTTATCCTATGAAGGCCGCAATGACTTTTGGGCGAGCCACCCGCCAAATGTCGTTCGTGGGATGGGGAACGATGCTTCTTTCAACCCCTACGACCTCAACCTGATCGACCAATACCGCTTGCAGGAGGAATACAATGGTCGCCAATCTTATTTGAATACGTTTGTCGGTGTTAATTGGCTGACCTGGAATCATAACAGTGAATATCCGCCCGAGGTTTGTTGGGAGCTTTATCGAAAAATGCTTCGTTATCTGGTGGAACTACGTGAACAAGGTGAGGCTGAAGATATGTATTTAAGCGAATATGGACGATGGTTTCGCAAGAACCGCCAATACGGTGAGGTGGAGGTATACCACGCCAAGGAGATGCTGTATGGTTCTGGCAAACACTACTTCTGGTATCTGGATGGAGAGCAGCGTCTTCTAATCGATCCGGCTCAAGGTGGCTCGATCGGAGATATTCGCAGCTATGTAGGTCGCTACTCGGCAGAAACAGGACCGGACACCCCCAACCGTGAAATTGGAACCTATCCTTATATCATACAATCACAGCACCGAACCGGTTTTGCCCATCACCACGAAGATGGAGCCCGAACAAGCTGCTTCATTGAATTTGGAGAGGAAAGTGTCGATCTGGCGAGTATCCGCACCAAGGTTGCCTCGGTCGAAAAAACAGACCACGTTACGACACTCAAACTCACTCCAGCTGAATTTCGTTTTCCCAGCGGACTCACTGGCAAACTTATTACCAGCTACACTCTGCAGCATAATGCCGCGAGTACGCGAATCACCCGAACCATTGAGAACCTGTCCAGTGCGGAAGCAACACTCACCATCACCGAGCACTTCAAGGGAGCACCTGGTAAAACTGAATATGCCGACGATCTCAGGGATATCATTTTAACTGCGAATGGTCCCGCTGCCACCAAGATCCATTATGACTATGCAGGCGTGCCGACTCAAGTGAATGGAGCCACCCAGGTCTCTGCCTCTATTCCTCAGGTCAATACCGAAGTCAGTCTGAACTCAGCCGACGATTCCGTTATTGGCGGTGTACTCAAGTGCGGCAATTTGTTCAGCCCCTATTTCACTCTTCAGCTCAAACATAAGCTTGTCGGAAACGGCTGCGTGAGAAGTACGCTGAAGCTCAATAAGATTGAATCCTAAAACACTGATTTAGACATGGAAGAAGCGTTTACCAATATCTCGATCATGCGATGCCCTGTTTGTTTTTCGAGGGATATTGATGTTCTCATGCAGCAGGCGAATGGACAGCACTATTGCATCAAATGCAGTTTTAAGGGATCTGAATCCGAAGTTCGTAGCATGTATAAGGATATCCAGAAGAAGTTTCACTGGAATACTAAGCGATTCACCCTTGAAGCGCAGAAACAGCTCTAAGGACTTTCCGCGTGGGGTCCGGCTCCTCTTCGATACGCCGGGACAGGCTTCGTTGCTTCGCTGCGCTTCAGACGAAGGAGTGGCGTATGTCATCGATCATCCTTTGGTGTGAACGGAAATAGCAGTGGAGCAAACACCCGCTCTGTTGGCCCGAAGAGCCTATGGCTTCAGAAATTTTAACAACTACAGACTCAGAGCCATCGCTCTGTGCGGTTGAACTACGACAAAACTAATAATCAAAATATGCCTTGTCCCCAATCTTTGGTGTAGACCCGCTGCGCTTCAGACGAAGCCTGGTGGGAGCTGCGGGAGTCGAACCCACGACCTCTACCATGTCAAGGTAGCGCTCTAACCAACTGAGCTAAGCCCCCGTTCCAGATGGGAAGGCGGAAATAAAGGAAGCTGTTTTGGGGAGCGCAAGCAAAAATTGCGCTTCTTTTTCGGGGATTTTCGAATCGGATTGCGGTTCCGGGGCTTTTGCCCTCACTCGGTGGCATGGAAATCGTGCGCGTGGAATTGGCAGATGGTTCGATCTGCTATGGGGTTGAGGTCGTCAACCGGGTTTATCGTCTGGGGGGAGACCTCTATGGTGATTACTTCCAGACCGAGGAACTGCTCAATCCGGTGCGGCGTCTGGCTCCGGTGGAACCCGTTGCGATCTACTGTATTGGCCTCAATTACCGGGAGCATGCCGAGGAAATGGGCTCGGCGTTGCCGGAGTATCCTGTGGTCTTTATGAAGGGGCCTGCTTCGGTTCAGGACCCTCAGGGGCCGATCCTGCTTCCCCGCCACCTGCATAGCGACCAGGTGGATTATGAAGGCGAACTCGCCGTGGTCATCGGGAAACGCTGTAAAAACGTCTCCAAGGAGGAGGCGCTCGACTATGTTCTGGGCTATACCTGCGCGAACGACGTCAGTGCCCGTGACTGGCAGAAACAACATGGAGGGGGGCAATGGATCAAAGGGAAGGGCTTCGATACTTTCTGCCCGCTGGGGCCGGTTCTGGTCACTGCAGACCAGATTCCGGATCCGCAGATTTTGCCCCTTCGCACCATTGTCAACGGCAAGATCCGTCAGGAGTCCTGGACTGGCGACATGATCTTCCCGGTTGCGGAGTTGATCGCCTTCCTCAGCGGCAGTACAACTTTGTTGCCTGGAACCGTCATCCTTACCGGGACGCCCCCCGGAGTCGGGGCTGCGGCAAAACCGCCTTATTGCCTCAAGCCGGGAGACGAGGTGCGTGTTGAGATTACGGGAATCGGCGTGCTGGACAACCCCGTGGAGGCAGAGTGCAGTTGATTCCGGGCCAGCGTCGGCTGGTGGGACTCCAGCGAACCGGCAGGCAACACCCTTTATTCTTGTCATAACGGGGATGCTCAGGCATTCGAATCGTTCCGCTATTACAGGCTTATGGAAGAAACATTGATTATTTTGAAACCCGATTGTATGGAAAAGGGCGTCGCCGGTGAGGTGATTTCGCGCTTTGAAAAGGCTGGCTTTGATATCGTTGCCGCCAAGGTCATGCAGTTGGATGGTCCGATTCTTCGCGAGCATTATGCCCACGTGGCCGACAAGCCCTTCTTCCCGGATATCGAGGCTTTTATGAGCAGCCGTCCGGTCATGCCGATGATTCTTCGCGGCGAGAATGTGATTGCCAAGGTGCGTGAGTTGCTCGGACCGACTAATTCAAAGGAAGCCGCAGCGGGCACGATCCGTGGCGACCTCGGCACCGACATGATGCGCAATGTGGTCCACGCCTCCGACGGGCCGGAAACCGCCGCCGCGGAAAAGAAACGCTTCTTCCCTGAGCTCTAAATGAAGGTCAAGACCGGTCTCGGGCTGGATAGTCACCGATTCGTCGAAGACGGAACGGAAAAGCCTTTGGTCTTGGGCGGACTGGTTTTTGACGATGCGCCGGGGCTGTCCGGTAATAGTGATGCCGATGTCATCCTGCATGCGGTGACGGATGCGATTTCCGGAGTCACCGGGCGCACGGTCATTGGTGCGGTTGCCGATGCGATGTGCCGGTCGGGAATTACCGACAGCAAGGTTTACTTGAAGGAGGCCTTGAAGGATTTGGGGGATTGGGAACTGAGCCATCTATCCATCGCCTTGGAGTGCAAGCGGCCCAAGATCGATCCCAAGGTGTCGGCGTTGCGTGAGTCGATTGCGGGCTTGCTGGGGCTGACGGTGGACGATGTGTGCATTACCGCAACGACCGGCGAGCGCCTGAATGATGTCGGGCGTGGATTGGGGATTCATTGCACAGCGATTGTGACGGCAGTGAAAGAGTAGCGGGTGTGGTTGGCTCGAACGGAGTCCGGGCATCTTGCCCGGATACAGTTGTTCTAGGGCGGGACGCCCTAGCTCCGTTGGTTCATCCGCCTTAATACGAGTGTTCCAGAATCTCGACTTCGTAGCCGTCGGGATCGGTGATGAAGGCCATCTTGTTGCCGTCGACAAATTTCTCGCGCCAGTTCTCGGGCCAGAGGTCGATCTTCAGGTCGAGGCCTTCCAGCATGTCGCAGTATTCGATGATGTCGTCGACCCGGATGCAGGTATGCACCAGGTCTTCGGGGAACTTGACTTCGTAGTCCGGCGAATAGGTCAGTTCCAACTTGTGACTGCTTCCCGGAATCTGAAGGTGAGCCAACTGGTTGCCGCTGGGGGACTTGTCGGTGCGCTTGAGCACTTCGAAGCCGCAGGTCTTGCAGTACCAGTCGATGGACTTTTCGAGATTGGAGACGCGGATACGGGTGTGGTCGAAGGTGATGGGCATGGGGAAATTGCTAGCGGCTTTCCTTTGGAATGCAAAACTTTCAGGGCAATTTTCGATGCGGGATGCGGGACCACCCCGCCTTCCGCTTTGCGGAATCTACCCCTCCTGAGTCAGGAGGGGAATTTATTTTTTAATCCTTCCTGTGATTAAGGAGGGTGCATCCGCTTGCCGGGGTCGAAGGGTGAACCCGAACCTCGAATCATGTATCTCGAATCGCGCCTTTAGGCGCTCACAGGCTCCGAACCACCGCCTTGGCCACGCCTTGCACGGTCAGCTCGGTGATCGGATACAATTCGGGGTAGAATTTGTTTTCCGCCTTCAGGTAGGGCGGTTCGCCGGGCTTCTTGATGTAGCGCTTGAGCGTCGTTTCGTGGTCGATGAGCGCCGCCACGATGTCGCCGTCACGTGGCTCGCGTGGCTCGATGATCACCATGTCGCCATCGTAGATTTCCGCGTCGACCATGCTCTCCCCGCGTACCTGAAGTGCAAAACTGGTGCGGCGGTTGCCGAAACCGGCGGTGCGGATGTCGACCTGCAGGCGACCGATCTCGCCGGCCGGTTCCACCCGGTCAGGGTAGCCTGCGGCAATGGCACCATAAACCGGGACGTCCACGACTTCGGTCGCGTCGTCCGGAATGTCGGGCAGGTCGCTCTCTTCCGGTCGGTGGATCCGGAAGGTTCGGGCCTGACCGGCGATCCGCTCGATCACGCCTTTCTTCTCCAGAGCTCTGAGATGCCCCATGACGGCGTTGGTGCTGGCGAAATTGAACTTTTCCTGGATCTCACGAATGCTGGGCCAGTAGCCGTTGCGCCATTCGTGGTGCTCGATGAATTCGAGGATTTCCTTCTGCCGCTGGGTCAGGTCTTTCATAGTGCGCACTTGTTTAGGTGAACAAGTGTCCATTGTCAAGCCGCAGTTCCGCGCGTTTGAGCGGGGTGGAAGGTGAAGGTGAGGGTGGAGAGTGTTTTGGGCATGCATACTGGACGAACCACCCCGTCTTCCGCCTTGCGGAATCCACCCCTCCTGCCCAGGAGGGGAACTTTAACGGGGCTACCTGCTAAATCACTGGAAATCATCAAAAAGCGTTGAACCTGTGCAGCCCTGCGCTTTCGTAGGAGCGATTGATGACCATGTCGACTGCCGAGCGCTCCCGATTTTTCTGGCGATGTATCGCCGCAGTTTTGTTGGCTTTTCTGTCGGGCTGCGGGGAACCGCCCAAAATCGAACGGGGTGCCTTTCAGGTTCCGGAGGATGCGATGGTGGCGGATTGCGAGCCGGGTGAGTACGGTGGCATTTTCGTGCTCAACGAGACGACGCAGCCGACGACCTTCAACCCGCAGGTGCCCAATAACGTCAGCACGAGCCTGATACTATCGCGTATTCTCAGCAGTCTGGTGGACTATGATCCGCGTACGGAGCAGTTTGTGCCGGGCCTGGCGAAGTCCTGGGAGGTGAGTGAAGACAAGCTCAGCTACACCTTCAATCTGCGCCGCGGTATACGCTGGAGTGACGGCGAGCCGTTCACTGCCGACGACGTCGTCTTCACCTTTGATTGCATCCTTTCCGAGGTGGTGGATCCGGAGACGGGGGAGGCGCGGCCGAAGTACCCCTCACGCTACTACGAGCAATACATCATCAACGGTGAGAAGATTCGTTACGAAAAGATCGACGACTACACGGTGCGTTTCCATGTGCCGACGATCTACGCACCGTTCATCTACGACATCAGTCAACCGATCCTTCCCAGGCACAAGCTCTATCAGTCGTTCGAAGATGGCAGTTTCACCAAGCAATGGTCGACCCAGGTCGCGATCGAATCGCCGGTGGAAATCGTGGGCACGGGTCCGTTCATGATCCGGTCCTACAAGCCGGGGGAGCGCCTGGTCATGACGCCCAATCCGCATTATTGGCGGGTGGACCGTGAGGGGCAGCGGCTTCCTTATCTCGACTATCTGGTCTTGAAGTTTGTCGCCGAGTCGAACACCGCGATCGCGCATTTTGCCACCGGCAAGAGTGATGCGTCCGGTATTGGTGCGGATGATTTGATCTGGGTGCGAAAGGCCGCCGATACCTATGATTTCAAGATCTTTGACCGCGGGCCTTCGGCCAGCGTGAATTTTTTCTGGTTCAACCAGCACCGTGGAAAGAACGAGGAAGGCACTGCCTATGTGCCGGCTCATAAGTTACGCTGGTTCACGGACAAGCGCTTCCGTCAGGCGGTGCAGTATGGGCTGAACCGCAAAGGCATGATCGACGCCTTGCTCTTCGGCAAGGGGGAGCCCCTGACTTCCATCATTCCGCCCGCCCAGGGCAAGTGGCACAATCCGGATTTGCCGCGTTACGACTATAATCCGGACAAGGCGCGCGAGTTGTTGCGGGAGGCGGGCTTTAGTTGGCGCGAGGATGGCCGCCTGATCGATAGCGAAGGCGTGCCGGTGGCCTTTACGCTGCTTCTGGTGGAGAGTGCCTCCTACGACAAGATCGGGGTGACCTTTGTGGAGAACATGAAGGATCTGGGAATGGATGTGAAAATCGAGCGCTCGGATTTTGCCACCCTGCTGCGTCGTACGGATGACACCTTTAACTATGACATTACCATTCTGGGCTGGGGGTCGAGCAGCGCGGCCTATGACCCTTCTGGGAGCAAGGCGCTCTATCTGAGCAGCGGTGTCTATCACCAATGGTATCCCGAGCAGCCGGAACCGGCGACCGAATGGGAAGCCCGGATTGACGAATTGATCGGCTTACAGGAGCGGACTCTGGACATGGATCAGCGTGTCGCTTACATGCATGAGGTGCAGGCCATCCTGGCAGATGAATTGCCGCTCCTCTACGGGTTCAGTCCGATCACTTACGCAGGAATTAAAAAGAAGTGGCGCAACGTCTATGTGCCCAGCGCTGGTACCATGTTATGGAATATCGACGAGATCTGGACGGAAGACCCGGAGTGAAAAGCAATGACGAGGTTGCCAAGCTGCCGGCTTGCTGCCAATGAAACATAACCAGATCTCAAATTCATAGATGTTTGCCTTTATTGTCCGCCGACTCCTTTCGCTTATACCGCTCTTGCTGGCGGTGAGTTTGCTGGTCTCTCTGCTCATGTACCTGTCTCCGGGCGACTTCCTGACGCAGGCCCGGGCCGCCAAGGATATTTCTCCTGAGATCATCCGGCAGCAGGAGCAGCAGCTGGGGTTGGTCGACGAGGCGGGCGACCCGACGCCCTGGTTTGTCCGCTACGGACACTGGTTGGCCAATGTCTCGCCCGTCAAGTACGGCCCCTGGGTGGGGCAGGACGACAAGGGCCTGCATCTCGGTGCCCCTTACTTCGGGGAGTCCTGGACCTATAAGGTCGAGGTGCTCACTCTGCTCAAGCAACGGGTGCCGGCAACCTTTCTGCTCTCCCTAAGCTCCATCCTCTTTGCCTGGTGCGTAGCGATCCCGCTCGGGGTCTTGGCCGCTATCTACAAAGACTCGATCTTCGACAGACTCGCTGCCTTTCTGGCCTATGCCGCGCTTTCGATCCCCGAGTTCTTCCTTGCGATTCTGGCTGTGTACTTTGCTTCGGTTACCGGTATTTTTCCGGAAGGGGGACGGTCCTCGGTGGAAAGCGAGTTTTATCCGGCTGCACTGAAGCTGGCCGATTATGCCTACCACCTCATTCTTCCGACCATCGTTTTGGGGATCGGTAGCGTGGCCGGAATGATGCGGATCATGCGGGCGAATTTCATCGATTACATGCAGGCGGAGTTTGCCACCACCGCGCGGGCGAAGGGGCTGAGGGAGCGGGTTGTGATGTTCAAGCATGTACTTCGCAATGCGATCAATCCGCTGATTACTTCATTCGGCTATGCTTTCGCCAGCTTGCTGTCCGGTGCGCTCCTGGTCGAGAATGTGATGAACTACCCTGGCTTGGGGCAGTTGATCTATGACGCACTCATCCGTGAAGACCAGTATGTGGTCATGGCGGGCGTGGTCGTGGGCGTCGTTATGCTGGTGCTGGGGAATTTGCTGGCCGACCTGCTGCTGGCTTGGAGCGATCCGCGCATCCGTTTGGAGGGAGGCGGCGCCCGTGCCTCAAAGGCGGGCAAGTCCTGGCTCCTTTGGGTGATCGTACTGGGGGTGATTCTTTTTGAGATTCTACTGGAGTCGTTCGCCCCGGGCCTGCTGCAAAGCATCTGGGTGGTGCTGAAGTATCTCGGACTTCTGCTCGTGGCCCTGTTGGCGGTCGCCTGTGTGACCCTGGTCGGCTATGTGGTCTTCAATTTGTTTAAGAATTTGATCGGGCAGATCCTGCGCCGGCCTTTGGGTGCGTCCGCGCTGGCGGTTCTCGTGCTGCTCTATGGCGCGGCATTGTTCGCCCCGTTTTTCGCGCCTTATCCGATCACCAAACAAAACCTGTCGTACGCCTTTCACCCACCGAGCACTTATACATGGAAGGACGGGCGCTTGCAGGTGGAACTCTACGAGAAGCAAGAGCTTGGCTCGCCGGTCTATGTACCGTCCGGAGAGACGGTGCCATTACGCTTTTTCGCCAAGTGTGAGCCATACAAGTTTCTGGGATTCATCCCCATGGAGCGGAAGTTCTTACAGTTGGAAAGCGATGATCCAGATGCACGGGTCTATCTGCTCGGTTCCGATGATACCGGTCGTGATATTTTCAGCCGCTTGCTTTACGGCTCGCGCATCTCGCTCTCGATCGGATTTATTGGTATCTCGATCACCATGATCATTGGATTCCTCGTGGGCTCTCTTGCCGGTTATTTTGGCGGTACGGTGGACTTCGTCGCCATGCGTGTGGTGGAATTGCTCATGTCGATCCCAGGCTTGTACTTGTTGCTGGCCTTGCGTTCTGCCCTCATCAGCCCGGATATGTCGCCGGCTCAGGTTTACACGATCATCGTGGTGATTCTATCCGTGATTGGGTGGGCCGGAGCGGCGCGCATCATCCGGGGCATGACGGCATCGATCCGGAATCGTACCTTTGTCACGGCGGCGGAAAGTATGGGGCAGTCCGCCCCGAAGATACTGATCAAGCACATCCTTCCAAACCTTGCGAGTTATCTGCTCGTGGCGGCGACGCTTTCCATTCCCGGGTACATCCTCGCGGAAGCCGCTCTCAGCTTTTTGGGGCTCGGTATTTCCGAGCCGTCCACCTCATGGGGACTCATGCTCAAGCAGTCGCAGGGCAACATGATCGTGTTCTTCATGAACTTCTGGTGGATGCTGACCCCCGGCTTCGCCATTTTCATCACGGTGATCGCCTTCAATGTCTTGGGAGATGTGCTCCGTGATATCGTCGACCCGAAAATGCAGACGCGGTGATTTGAACCGTTTATGGACGTGAATCTTTGCAGGCGTATTTTTGAACCACAGATGAACGCGGATGGATACGGATTATTGTTTTGTGGGATGATGACCCTTTGTTCCTGGCTGACTGGATTGTCCGCCGAGACTGTTCGTGGGGTTCCGGATGCGCGAGCTTGGGATGCGCCGAAGCAGTTTCTCTTGGATTTTGACTCGGAGTTTTCGGAACGAATTACAGTCGAGCCGGTTGACGGAGTCATTCCAGTCGTGAATGGCAAGGTCACGTCGCCGAATCAGCTGATGGCTTATGCTTTTCTGTCCGAACCGTCTTCCAGTGAGGACCGGATCTGCGTTCTTCCCGACCAGGGGCTTCCTTTTATCATTCGGATCACCGACCGCTATCCGAACTTCTCGACTCAAGTGGCATGGATCAACGAGGAACTGATTTATCTCCGTGTGTGGTGGGGGCGTGCTGTTGGCAGCGATTTGATCTTCAACGTATCTCAGAAGAAGTTTGTCTATCGGGCGATGGTGCACGATGGTCAGAATCTTTACTGGCAAACGCAGCAGGCCCTTCACCCGGCAGAAAAAAATTAACGTCCATTCACGGTTTAAACATAGTATCATGTCCGATCTACTTGCAGTTTCCGACCTACGTATCGCCTTCCACTCGAAGGGAGCCGCCAATGAGGTCGTCAAGGGAATCAGTTTTTCGGTCGACTCGGGTGGTAAGACCGTCGCGATCTTGGGGGAAAGCGGTAGCGGCAAGAGCGTGACCTGTCTTTCCCTCACGCGTTTGTTGCCGGCGCCGCCCACTTGCACGGTCAGTGGCAAGATCCTGTTCAACGGCAGGGATGTGCTGGCCATGAAAAAGGAGGAACTCCGCTCCATTCGAGGTGGCGGTATTGCCTATATTTTCCAGGAGCCTTCGGCTTCCTTGAATCCTGTATTTACTGTGGGACACCAGATTGCCGAAGCGGTCAAATTACACCGTCCGGACATCAAGGATGTGAAAGCGCGGGTCGTGGAACTGCTGGAGCTGGTCGGGATCCGTGACGCGGCCAAGCGCTACAAGGCCTACCCGCACGAAATGAGCGGTGGCATGCAGCAGCGCGTCATGATTGCCATGGCGCTGGCCTGCGAACCGAAGCTGCTGGTGGCCGATGAACCGACGACCGCACTCGACGTGACCATTCAGGCGCAGATCATGGACCTGCTGCGCGAGCTGCGTGAAAAGCTTGGCATGAGTATCGTCCTGATCACCCACAATTTCGGCATCGTCAAAGGTTTCGCCGACGAGGTCATCGTCATGTTCCGCGGCGATATTGTGGAGCAGGGACCGGTCGACTCGGTACTCGAAAACCCGCAGCACCCCTATACCAAGGCTCTGATCGCCTGCATTCCCAAGCTCGGCGTGAAGCAGCACCGTCTCACTACGATCGAGAAGGAAATGGCGGCCGTGCAGGAATAGCCCGGATGGCATGCTTCGTGCGAGGGTATGGGCATGTCCCAAGACCTACACGAGCTAATTGATAAACTGCCCAAGACGGAACTCCACCTTCATATTGAGGGCGGCGCGATGTATCCTGAATTTGCGCTCGAACTGGCAGAGAAAAACAAGGTGCCGCTGCCTTTCGAGGATTTGGATTCGGCCCGCGAGTTCTACAAGTTTGAGAGCCTCGACCACTTCATCCATATCCTCCGTACAACGGTGGCGACGCTCTGCGATGCGGAAGACTACTGCCGGGCGGTTTCGATTATCGGTGAACGCGCGGCCCGACAGAACATTCATTACCACGAACTGATGGTCTCCCCGGGGCTACGTCCTGATGTCCCGCTGCAGGAAGTGTTTGCGGGGATGGCTGCGGGCCGTGAACTCAATCGCAAACGGTTCGGTGTCGAGACCCGCTTTGTGCTGGATATCGATCGAACCAAACCGGCGGATTTTGGACTGAACCTGGTGGAGACGGGAGCGGCCTGGTGTGAGCGGGCCGGGATCATTGCGGTCGGTTTGGATTGTCAGGAAAATGGCTTTCCGCCGGCTTTGCACAAGGCTGCCTATGCGCGCGCCGCGGAGCTCGGTTTCCGGCGCGCGGGCCATGCCGGCGAGGATGGTCCGGCCGCCTACATGTGGGAAGGCATCCGCGAATGCGGCTTTGAACGGATCGACCACGGGGTGCGTGCGGTGGAAGACCCTGCCTTGGTCCGCTATCTGGCGGAGCATCGAATTCCGCTGACGGTTTGCCCCTTGAGCAATTTGCAGCTCCGGGTCTTTCCCGAGATGCCGGCACACACGATCGAGACCTTGAGGCAAGCCGGTGTGCTCGTGACGATCAATTCGGATGATCCGCCGATGTTCGACTGCGACATGGTTGACGATTTCAAAGCCGTGGTGGATTGCTTCAAGCTCGATGCCGCTGCCGTGGTGGAGCTGGCGCGGAATGGCTTCGAAGCCAGCTTCATGGAACCCGCTGAAAAGGCGACTGCACTTCGGGAGTTCGACCTCGCAGCAACTGAATTGCTGGGATAGGCTAATGTTTCTCACACAAAGGCACGAAGGCACAAAGCTTGAACTAACGTAATGAGGCGAGTAATAAAGCTTGGATGAATGAAAATGAAATAAGCCGTATTGTTGTTGATTGTGCTCTTTATATACATCGAGAATTAGGGCCCGGTTTACTTGAATCTGTTTACGAAGCTGTGTTGGCCCGGCAACTTTCGAAGCGGGGACTGAATGTGAAACGACAGGTCTCTGTGCCGATCGAATTCGATGGTGAGATCTATGAGGAAGGGTTTCGAGCAGACTTGATTGTTAACGACAAGTTGATCCTCGAGTTAAAGTCAGTGGAGAGCGTGACAGCCGCTCACAAGAAGCAGCTACTCACGTATCTGCGTCTGTCGGACATTAAACTTGGGTTGCTCCTCAATTTTGGAGATGAACTCATGAAGTACGGCATCAGCCGCATCATTAACGGTCGTCTCGAGGCATAAGCTTTGTGCCTTCGTGCCTTTGTGTGAGGCCGCTACCTCGTCCTACCGGAACTGCTTTTGCTCCGGCATGTAGTCGTAGCCGGCGGACTTGAGGCGTTCGACCAGGATCTCCCCGTCGATGTCATGGGTGGCACACAGGTCTTCCAGGGACTCGCTGTGATTGCGCAGCTCGGTATTCACCAAGCCGAGTAGCAGGTGCGGGTCGGTAAACTGGTAATTGTCCAATGACATGCTATGGGAATTAAGCATTCGCATGGAGGAGACAAGTTTGGATTTGCTTTGTTGCGGATGTGTCCCAAAGGGGGGGGGCGAGTGGTGATGGGGCGTGACAGTTCAACTTCAGGAAATCTCCCACTTGACTACTTAACTAGTTAGACTAGTTTATTGGTATGGATAAAGAGGTCGGCACATTCGAGGCAAAGACGCATTTGTCAGAACTCCTGAATCTGGTGGAGGAAGGCCAGAGCATCTACATCACGCGTCGTGGCAAGCGTGTGGCCCGTCTGGTCCCGCCTGAACCACCGAAGAAAAAGAAGGCGAAGCGAGGCTGTGCGAAGGGCAAACCGGGCGAGTTTTATATGGCACCGGATTTCGATGCGCCACTGGAGGAATTTAAAGAATATATGCCGTGAGCTATCTGGTTGATACCAACGCTTGGATTGCATTCTTCGAGGATTCGCCGAAACTCAGTAACGCCGCGGCCGAGATTCTTGAATCGGCTGAGGTGCAGTGTTATGTCAGCATCGCCAGCATCTGGGAGGCGGCGATCAAAGTGGGGATTGGGAAACTCCAGTTGCCCTATGATTTGAAAACGGGGCTTCCGGGCATATTGGAGGATTGTGGCTTTGAGCTCCTACCTGTTGAACTGGACGACGTGGTATTAGCCAAGGATCTGGAAGCGGTTCACGGCGATCCCTTCGACCGGATTCAGGTGATTCAGGCACAGCGGCGTGGCCTCCGGATCATCAGTCGCGATCCGGTTTTCGAGCGCTATGGCTTAAGGCGGGTGTGGTAGTTATACCGCTTTCAAGGCCTGTATCCAGATCCGGGCTTCATTCGGTCTGCCGTGATCTTTCAAGCTTTGTTCGATCTCCATGAGGCTCGGTTCGGTAATACCTTGTTTGCCGTCTCCTGGCAAGCTGGGGCGTGCGTCGCAAATGAGCGCCCAGACGGCCCAGGCGCGGGCACGGAGGCGCACGACCGGCTGGCGGCGGAGACGGGTGGCTTGGTGTTGGAAACTGATACGTGGGTTGCCGGGGAAGTGGTCGGAGTCGTGGTGTTGGACGATCCAATGCAGGGCCGCGTAGGGCAGGGGCCAGTTCTTGAGAATCGGGGCATCCGCAGGTAGGTCGGTGTAAAGTGCGCGTGTCACGGCAAGAATTGCGCGGCCGGCATGGCCATTGATCCAGAGGTAGTGTCCGTATTGCAAAGCTTTGAAATAATAGGCCTCCCAGTCGCCATCACGCAACTCGGTCAGGCAACGGTGCGACATCTGCGGCTCGGGCTTTGGTAGATGGGGACAGGGCGGGTGTTGCATCTTGTTTGGTGAACGTTGGTAGGGGCGTGTGTCCTCACACGCCATTGCGGCCTTGTCCGCCATTGATAAGAGTCAGAGTATCGCCTACAACGTGGCGGCTGTGGCAAGCACGAGACCTGCCTGCATTTTTGTTTCCAACGAACAACTTGCAACCGTCAACGCCCAACCTCCTTCGGGTCCAGGGCATCGCGCAGGCCATCGCCCATGAAGTTGAGCGAGAAGATCGTGAGAGAGAAGAAAATCGCCGGGAAGATCAGCATCCAGGGGTAAACGTCGAGTTTCTCGGCGCCGTCGTTGATCAGGATGCCCCAAGAACTCATGGGGGGCTGTACGCCCAGACCGAGGAAACTGATGACGGATTCCAACAGGATGACTGCGGGAATTGTCAGGGTGGTATAGACGATCACCGGGCCGAGGAGATTTGGAAGAATGTGCCGGATCAGTATGCGCCCGGAGCGGGCGCCGCTGACAGTGGCGGCGGCGACGAAGGTCTGCTTGCGGAGCGCCTGGGTTTGCCCGCGCACGATGCGCGCCATGGTCAGCCACTCAACCGCGCCGATGGCAAGGAAGATCAGAATGAGGCTTTTCCCGATGAAGACGGTCAGGAGGATGACGATGAGTGTGAAGGGCAGGGCATACATCGTATCGACGAAACGCATCATGATCGTCTCGGTCTTGCCTCCGAAATAGCCGGCGAGCATGCCGTAGCTGACCCCGATGAGTAGCGCAACCGCGGTGGCGGCAAAGCCCACGCCGATGGAGATGCGTCCGCCGATCAGTGTGCGGATGAACAGGTCGCGTCCCAAGTCATCCGTCCCAAACCAATGCTGCAAGGAGGGGCCATGTGCGCCGTACGACAGGTCGGTGGACTGGTAGGATTGACCGCTGAAGAAGGGAACGAAGAGGCAGAGCAGTAGAATGACGAAAAAGGTGATGCCGCCGATCTGTGCCATGCGGTTTTGGCACAAGCGATCCCAAGCGTCTTGTCCGAGGGAGCGACTCGAATTCGCCAGTTCTTCTCGTTTCAGCTTAGTCATGTGTGGAAATCGCAAGTGCGAATTCCCCTCCTTGGCTAAGGAGGGGTGCCCGAAGGGCGGGGTGGTTGGACGAGTCGACCCTTCCGTCTGCGGCAAGCGCAGACACCTTCCCTAATCTAGGGAAGGAACTTGTTAATCGTTTGTCGCGGTTTCTAATCATGGCGTGTACGTGGGTTCATCCACATCTGCAGGAGGTCGACCACCAGATTGAACCCGATGATGAGAACGGCGTAAAAGAGGACGGTCCCCATGACCATCGTGTCGTCCCGGTTGAAGGCGGAGTTGACGAAGAAACTACCGAGACCGGGAATGTAGAAAATGGTTTCGACGACGAAGGACCCGCTGATGAGGCCGGCGACGGCGGGGCCTAGGTAGGCGACTACCGGATACAGGGCGGTGCGTAGCGCATGGCGGATTACCACGACGCTTTCCTTGAGGCCTTTGGCGCGTGCCGTGCGGATGTATTCATTTCTCATGACATCCAGCATCCCGCTGCGCGCGAGGCGGGCGATGTATGCCGCGTAGAAGAGACCGAGGCTCAGGGCCGGTAGTACCCGGTCCCCGGCATACTCCCAGCCGAAAGGGTTGAACCAGCCAAGCTTCAGGCTGAAGCAGAGTATGAGTAGCGGTCCGAGTACGAAGGAGGGCAGGCAGATACCCGTCATGGCAAAGCCCATGAGAACCGTTTCGGTCGGGCGGTTGTGTCGGATGGCGGCGATGACTCCGACCGGGATGCCGATGGCCAGAGCGATGAGCAGGGCGTAGAAGCCGAGTTCAAGCGAGACAGGA
This sequence comes from Coraliomargarita parva, assembly GCF_027257905.1. Taxonomy (NCBI): domain Bacteria; kingdom Pseudomonadati; phylum Verrucomicrobiota; class Opitutia; order Puniceicoccales; family Coraliomargaritaceae; genus Coraliomargarita; species Coraliomargarita parva. The sequence continues at coordinate 45,499 of NZ_JAPZEI010000008.1, read as the reverse complement.
AAACTCTGCGCGATGATCTCGTCCACATCCCAGCCCGGATATTTATAGGAGGGACCGAAGTCGCCCGTCAGTCGCTGGCCGAGAAAGCTGAAGTACTGCTCCAAGACCGGCTTATCCATCCCGTAATGGGCCTCGATCATCTGTTTCACCTCCGGGCTGACGGCCTTTTCGTCATCGAAGGGGCCGCCCGGAGTGAGCTTCATCATCACAAAGGTTGCCGTTGCGATCACCCACAGGGTGGGAATCGCTTGAAGCAGGCGTCTGGTGATGTGGATCAGCACTTTGTGGAGTGAAAGGTATTACAGTTGAAAGTGGGAAGTTCGTTCAGGTCTGACTTGAAATCTTAATCGTACTCTTAATCTTCCAGCCACATGGCTTGATAGGGGTGGTAGTCGAGTAGACTGGGGTACCAGCCTTTGACGGACGGGTGGACCAGCTTGCTGGTGACGTAGAAGTAGATCGGTACAAAGGGCATTTCGTCGATGAGGATGCTTTCCGCTTGTTGAAAGAGCTCCATTCGCGCTTCCGGATTAGTCGTGAGTGCCGCTTGTGAAATGAGCGCATCGTATTCCGGGTTCTTCCATCCTGAGTGGTTGTTGCCGCTGTCACTCAGGCCCAGGTCCAGGAAGGTATTGGGATCGTCGTAGTCGCCGAACCAGGAGGCACGGGCGATATCGAACTCGCCGTTTTCCCGGGTCGCAAGATAGACCTTCCACTCCTGGTTGTAGAGTTCAACATCGATGCCGAGCTCCTTCTTCCACATCTGCTGGATGACCGTGGCGATGGTCTTGTGGGCTTCGCTGGTGTTGAACAACAGCTCGAATTCCGGGAAGCCCTTGCCGCCGGGGTATCCCGCTTCGGCCAGGAGCTTGCGGGCCAGTTCCGGATCGTAGGGGAAGGTCGCGCGCGCGTTGTAGCCGCCGGTATTCGGCGGGGTGAAGTGATAGGCCGGTTGCTGCCCGGCTTTAAGTACATGCTCGGTCAACTCCTCCCGGTTGATGGCGTAGGCGAGTGCCTTTCGCACGCGTAGGTCGTTGAGCGGCGGGTGTTCGGTGTTGATCAGGTAGTAGTACACGCCGAGCGAGGTACTGATACGCAGGCTGTCCGGGCGATGTTCCCTGTACCAGTCCAACCGGTGAATCGGGACGCTCTCGGTGATATGCAGCTGGTTGGCGCGAAAGGCGCGCTCTTCGGCTTCAAGGTCGGTGGTGAGAAAGTGTATCTGCTTGAGGCGCACGCTGTCGGCGTCGCGGTAGTTCGGGTTCTTGCGGGCGACGAGTCCGTTGTTCAAACGCCAGCTTTCGAGGGTGAACGGCCCGTTGCCAATGAGATTGCCCGGGCGGGTCCATTTGCTGATCCGGTCCGTCATCGATCCGTGTGCCAGAATCGTGGGTGCATGCACGGGCCACCAGGTGCAGTGGGTTAACATGCTCAGGAAATATGGCGTCGGTGCATTCAGTTCGATCACGAGTGTCCGCTCATCCGGGGCACTGGCGCCGACCTGACTGAAGTCCTCGATCTCCCCCTTGTTAAACGCTTCCGCATTTTTCATCGGATACAGCATGTAGGCATAAGTGGCACCCAATACGGGCGTGAGGATCCGCTCGAAGGCAAAGAGGAAGTCTTGAGACGTGACCGGATCGCCGTTGGACCAGCGGGCGGCTGGATCAAAGTGGAAGGTGTACGTCAGTCCGCCGTCCGAGATGTCCCAGGATTGCGCGACGCCCGGTAGGATCTTCATCGTCTCCGCGTCGAACGTGGTCAGGCCTTCGAAGAATGCCAGCATCACATACATCTCGGTCAGGCCGGTTGCGATCTGGGGGTCGAGGGTCGCAGGTTCGGTGCCCAGGCTGATGTACAGCTCCTGTTTTACATTGCCGCGTTCGACATTGCTAACCTTGTCCGAGCAGCCGGCCCAGAGCAAGAGGGAGGCCAGCAGCAGGCAGGTGTATCGGATCGGGACGCAACGAATCAGCATGAGCCTCTATCGCTACGAGGCTTCATGTATTCGCGCAAGTGGATTTGGTGGATTCGCTCTATTTGTGCGTCAGCGCGGAGCCGCCGGTCGCACTGGTGATGGCTTCATCCACTTCTTCGTGATGGTGCTTCTCTTCGAGCGTTTCGGGTGAGTCCTTCTTTTCCAAGGTGAAGCCGAGTTTGACGCCGACTTGCCAGTGGTCGACTTTGCCGTCGACGACGTGGCCGCGGATTTCGTTCACTTCCAGCCAGCGTATGTTGCGTACGCTGTCGGCTGCGGTATGCACCGCATTGTTGACGGCGGCTTCGATGGATTGTTTGGACGAACCGACCAATTCGATTTTCTTGTAGACGTGGTCAGACATAGGGGAGTTCCTTTCGGGTAGGGGTGAATTGCTTACGCCTATAACAATATACGTAAATCCCTGCAGGTACAAATTCGGGAGCCTTTTACGCAAGGCGCAGGCCCGAGTTCAAAGAAGCGGGGCGATCAGGTGCACGACATCCTCGGTGATCTTCGTGGGCATGAAGTTCTGGTCGCTGACGGCCTGTTTGAAGGGGATCGAGTGTTCGGTGATTTCCGCGGCCCATGCTTCCATTTCGCGGATGTCGGCCGGGCTGTAGTGCAGCAGGGCGATCTCGAAATTTACGAAGAGCGAGCGCATGTCGATGTTGGCCGAGCCGACAAGGCCCACCCTGCCATCCGCGAGGATGAGTTTCCCGTGCAGCATACGTGGCGTGTAAAAGAGGATTTCCACGCCGGCCTGATCCAGTTGCCTGAGGAAATGGTAGCGGGCGATGTCGGTCATCCGGTGGTTGGAGCGCAGGGGCAGGATTAGGCGGATATTACGACCGGTCCGGGCTTTGACGATGAGGGACTGAAAAAGCACATCGTCCGGAATGAAGTAGGGCGTGATGATCGTGAGCTGCTGGCGGAACTCCTGGATCATGCGCAGGATCTGCTCCCAGAGCGTGTCCTTGTCCATGTCCGGTCCGCTGGCGATGATTCCGATCGTGCTGTCGCCGGCTTCTTCCGGCACATAGGCCAGCAGGTCCTTGTACTGGCTCGGTGCCTCCTTGGCCGCAAAGCTCCAGTCTGATAGGAACGTCCGTGTGAGTTCCGCGACGGCCGGCCCTTGCGTGACCACGCTGAAATCGGTGAAACGCTCCGGATCCGGCGTGGCTCCGAGAAAGCGGTTGTCCAGATTTTGGCCGCCCGTGATCGCGCGGTAGTTGTCGAAAATAGCGATTTTCCGGTGGTTTCTCAGGTTCGAGGAGGTATGTGTCTGCAGCGGCAGGACTGGCATGAACATTTCGACCTGTACGCCGGCTTTGCGTAGCCGGTAGCGGGCGCGCCGCGTCTGGTTCCAACAGCCGAGCGAGTCGAGTAGGAGCCGGACGGTGACGCCTTGTTCCGCCTTTTCTTCCAGTAGGTCCATGATCGCGCGGCCGGTGGCGTCATCGCTTAAGATGTAGGTGGCGATATGAATGGTATGCTCGGCGGCCTCGATCTCCTGGCAGATCCGGTGAAACGCGCTTTCCCCGTCGGGCAACAGTTCGAAATGGTTGCCGGTGGTGACCCCCTCTTCGGGAATCTGCAGCGCATCCCAGCCGAGGGCATCATCGGTTTTACCGGTCAGCTCGTGGGCTTTTTTCGTAATCAAACGCTTCGTCTCGGCCATTTTCCGGCTCTTGCGGCCGCCGAACATGAAATAAAGCGGCACCGCCAAAATTGGGAAGAGGAGGATGAAAAAGAGCCAGGCAAAGAAGTTTTGGGGACTGCGCTTTTTCGAAATGACCCGACGGAGAATGACCAGCGCCATGACGAAGCCGAGAACCGTGGTCACATTCGTTATGAGAAACGTCAGGCTGGTATTCATCCAGAACGGAAGATGGTCCAGCACATGGGTTTGCAGCCACTCGATCATCAGGGCTAAGGCTAACGGCAAAAGCGGCTATCGCCAAGCCGATAGAGGGGTTTTTCGCCTATATTTCTATTCTGGGTTGAGCCATCGCCGCTTTGGCTCGATACTAGGCCTTTCAACTGACTTTTTATTTCCCATGTCCGATTCAAATACACCTGAAGGGCCTCAGCCCCAACAAGTTAATCTGCAGCAAGTGGCACAGCAATTCATGGCCGGCTTGCAGCGCCATTCCGATATGCTTGCCTTTAATCTGGCTTCCCGTGAGGCCGTTCAGGAGGCTGCTTATAATAAGCGCGTGAATGCGCCTCGTGTCATGCCGGCTGCGCCACGGCATCAGAATTTCGAACAAATGCAGGCTTATGCACGCGACTTGCTCGTTCGTCAGGTGATCGGCGATGCCTTGAATCTGGCCGTGACCGCCCTCAATAACGCGCATTTCTTCCTCGCCTTGATCAAGGCCACGGATGCCAGCCCGAAGGTCGATGCGGAGTCGCAGAAGGAAGCGCAGGAGTCGCAGCGGACCTTTGTCCAGGCGCAGTTGGATGAAAAGTTCAACCGTTTGGAGAAGGACTACGAGATCATGTGCGAGATGGAGGATACCATTATCTCACTTGGTTTTGCCCTTCAGGCCCTGATGAAGCAAAACGGGATCGTGAAACCGGAGCAGGTTGATGACCAGGGGGAATTGGCCTTCGACTTCAAGATCGTTGAGCTGCAAGGCGAACCGGATGCGGAGGGACGTCAGCCCGGGAAGTTGGTCGACCAGCGCAAGGTCTTCCGCGAAGGCGAGGCGATCGTCTTCAGCGATGTGGAACTGCAACTTGTCCTGGTCGCTCTGGCTTCTTTTGCCGATGCACTTTTCAAATCCGTCGCCAACTATGCGCGTTCTTTCCAGAACGGTAATTAAGTGAGAGGAGCGCCGCTGTGCCTCGGCTTCGCTTAATGACCCTCAACATTGCCCATGGTCGTGGTTTGTCCACGTATCAGGGCTTTCATGGTGCGAAGGGGATCGAACGGAATCTCCAGCGCATTATCAATTTGTTGGAGAAGACCCAGCCGGACGTGGTGGCCTTTCAGGAGGTCGACGAGGACTCGCATTGGAACCGGCGGATTCATCTGCTCGACTACATCAAGGAGGGGGCGGGGTATGCCCACAGTTATCTGGGGGTCCACAATCGGCGGGCCGGCCCTTTACCTTTGGCTTATGGAAACGGTCTCTTGTCGCGTCTCGCGATCGAACATGCCGAACATGAGGCTTTCGGTCAGGCCTCGCTCGGTGAAAAAGGCTTTTGCTACACGGAGCTGAGTTTGGCTTCGGGGCACCTGCCTGTCGTGAACCTACACCTTGATTTTCGCTCCCGTCGCCGCCGGATCGAGCAGGTGGAGCGGCTGATCGGCTATTTGGAAGCCAGGCACGCGCAGAAGGGTGGGGAGCATTACTTCTCACCCTTGATCTGCGGTGATTTCAATAGCCGTTCCGGGAAGCCGGGGGATGCGGTTCGGCACCTCTTCTCCTATCTGGAAGGGCATTGCGCGTACCAGCTATTGCCGACTTCGGGGCGTACCTTCCCTTCGATTCTGCCGATTCATGGCTTGGACTTTATTTTTGTGCCGCCGACTTATGAAGTGTCGCGCTGCGAGGTGCTTCGTTCATTCGTCAGTGACCACCGCCCGGTGCTGGTGGATTTGAAAATCCGGGACTAGTTATGTTTCGCTATACCATTATTGCGATCGGCAAGATGAAGAACCGCTCCCTCGCGGCGCTGTGCGACGATTTCGCCAAGCGCTTGAAGCGGCCCGGCAATTTCGAGCTTCTGGAATTAAAGGACGGCGACGTGCAAACGGAAGGTCAGCGTATCCTTGAGGCCCTCGACAAGCGGCGGGATGCTCGGGTTTACGTCATGGCCGAGGAGGGGAAGACCAGGACCTCAGCGGTGCTGGCCAAGGAACTGTTCGATCTACAGGGCCAGCCGGCGGTCTTTGTCATCGGGGGCGCTTATGGCCTCAGTCCGGAGGTCAAGGCGCGGGCGGATGTCCTTTTTTCGCTCTCGCCCCTGACTTTTACGCATGAAATTGCCCGCATGCTGTTGTGCGAGCAACTCTACCGTGCGGTGTCCATTAACAGTGGGTCGAAGTACCACCACGAGTGATCATTTCATCAGGAAGGGCAGCACGAACAGGAAAAAGAGAAAAGCGAGGATGCCAGCGCCGAAGAGGACGAAGCAGCCCACTTTTGCCTTGGCCACATCGTTCATCGCGGCCCAGCCGGTCTTGTATTCCCGTGCTTCCGCTTCGAGCGCCGCGTTTAGATGCGCCTCTGTGGTGGGGTCTTGGTGGGGAAGGCTCTCGGGCTGCGGCTTTTCCGGAGGGCTAAGTGCTGCGGCGGGTTCGGTTCCGGTTGGGGCGTTCGGCTTGAGCCTGGCTTCCGCAATACAGGCGTCGAGCCATTCCAGGTGTTGCCGTAGCAATTCCCGCTGACGCTCTAGCTCTTCCAAGGATCGGTCCACCGCCTTGTTCTCCCTGACTTCGTTTGGAATGTCGAGTACAGGATTGTGAGCCCGTCGTTCGGATGGGGCACAAAAAAATCCCGCTCTTATCGAACGGGATTTTGAAAGTGTTGTCTGGAACTCGCTTAGGCTTCGACGACGTTGATCTTGCGGTGTGCGGTGTCGAAGGCAACGGCGCCGTCCTTCAGAGCGAAGAGCGTGTGGTCACGACCCATGCCGACATTGACGCCGGGATGATAGCGTGTGCCTCGTTGGCGCATGATGATGTTGCCGGCTACGACTTTCTCGCCACCGAATTTCTTAACGCCGAGGCGCTTGGATGCGCTGTCGCGTCCGTTACGTGAAGTTCCTTGTCCTTTTTTGTGTGCCATGGGTCAGTTCCTCCTGGGTTGAGTGCTTAGGCGCTGATGGAGTCAATCTTGATCACGGAGATGTGCTGACGGTGGCCGCGACGTACACGGTAACCTTGGCGACGCTTCTTCTTGAAGATGATCACCTTCTTCTCCTTCTTGTTTTCAAGAACAGTAGCTTTGACGGAAGCACCCTCAACATAAGGGGTGCCGAAGCGTGTGTCCGCACCTTCACCGACCATCAGAACTGCGTTGATATCGATGGTATCGCCTGCCTGGGTTTCCGGGTAGGAGTTCACCTTGAGGATATCACCTTCTGTGACGGTAAATTGGCGGCCTTGAGTTTGGATTGTGGCTTTCATGGGAAAAGGGAGGGAGCAAATCGCTCTGACCAGCGAAATCAAGCAGTTTTTCTAAAAAATGCCCTCTCGGGGGAGCTTTCTGTGCTTTTGCAGCCCTCAATGGTCTTGCCAAATGGGGGTTCTTGTCTCAATTCTGTCTCAATAAAGAGTCATGGAGCAGAATACAGCCAATATCGATAGCGTCCGCGAAACATTCAAAGAGTTCCTGACCAGCAAGGGTTTACGTGTTACAAACCAGCGGCTGGCGATTTTTGACGCGGCTTATTCCCATGCGGATCATTTCACGGCTGAGGATCTTTTGGAGCGTGCACGCGAAATTGATGACTCAGTTTCGAGGGCGACTGTCTATCGTGCCTTGCCCATCCTGACTGAAAGCAGCCTGATTCGTGAGGTCGACGTTGGCCGGGACTACAAGTTCTATATGGCAAATAAGAATGCCACCACCTTCCAGGCGCAGGTGATTTGTCTCGATTGTGAGAAAATTTTCGAAATCGATGCCCCCTTTATGGAATGGTACGGTAAAACAGTCGCGGATAAGCTGTCGCTGAATGTGGAGAGCCAGCGCCTGCAGGTCACAGCTCGTTGTAATGAGCTGCGCGAAGCCGGAATTTGCGAACGGGGCGGTATTTCCAAAGGCTGAGGCCCTTCGGTCGGCTACAGTTAAGGATCGGCATGGCGAAGCGGGATAGCTACCAGTTCGAACTGGGATTCTTTGAGTCTTTGCACAAGCGTATGCCTCGGGACGTCAAGGTTGTGTCGATTCTGGCTCACTTGTACACGCATACAGGGCAAATCGATTCCGGTCTTAAAATGGATCGCAAACTGGTCCGCCTGACGCCGGAGGACCCGGTTGCCCATTATAATCTGGCCTGCAGTCTTACCCTGAAGGATCGGCGGGCGGATGCGGTTAAGGTGTTGAGGGATGCGATTTCGCTGGGCTATAAGGATTTCGAGTGGATGCGTAATGATCCGGATCTGGCCGATCTGCAGGATTATCCGGGCTATCGGCAACTTTTATGTGATTTGGGGATTGGCTAGCGCTTCGGAAGTTTATCTCATATATCCGGTATGCAACCCAATCAATTGCTCGGTCTTCACCAAAAGACCCTGAAGGGCTATATCTGGAGCCAGCGTAGATACCTACGCTACTACTTGTTTTGGCGGATTGTCAGTGTCTTGGTGATTACGCCATTTCCTATTCTGACTCAGTGGATAGTCGATATCGCGATCCAGAATCAGGACATGGAAGCCTTGATGCTCTTTGGCGGAATGTTTGTTGCCTTGCTGGCCTTGCACTACTTGGCGATGCATCTGGCGGTGAAGGATATTTCGCCGCGTTCCCAGGAGATTCTGCGCCGTTTGCGCGGACGCTTGTTTCATAAGCTGAACTTTATGCATTTTGGCTTCCTCGACAGCACGCAGACGGGCCGCTTGTTGTCTAAGTATGCTTTCGATACGAATAATATCGAAATGGTCATGGTCATGACTGTGGCGAATATCATTCCGGAACTCTTACGCTCGGTGCTCCTGATCATAGCACTTTCAGTGATCAATATTTGGCTCTTGTTGATCGTTCTCATCAGTTTGCCGATCTTCGCTTTCGTTCGGCTGCATTACATTAAATTGCTTGAATCGACGAACCATGACGTGCGTGTGGCTCGAGAGAAAATGACAGGCCAGGCCAGCGAGTTTATTTCGGCGATCAAGTTGGTCCGTGGTTATGGCCAGGAGCAGGAAGCCAAACGTCAGTTGGGTGAATTGAGCGACGCTTATAGCTATTCACGTGAGTCGCAAATGAACATCAACCAGCAGATGGGCTACGTGAACTTTACGATCGTGACGGGCCTGACTATTTTTGCGACGGTTTTCTGCGGATGGTTGGTGATTGTGGGTAAGATGACCGTGGGTGAGATGATGGCCTTGCTCGGTGCGTTGACGGTCTGCTTGCAGCCAGTAAATATTATTACCCAGTTCAGCATGCAATACATGCAGGGGGCCGAGAGTTATCGTAGCATTAAAGAGCTGATTGATTCCGGCTATGTGGAAAAATGGCAGGGGAAAGAAATCATCGATCCTTTCCGGGGGGAAGTTGCGTTTGATTCGGTGACTTTCAGCTATGACGAGGAGAAAGATCCGGTAATTCGCGACTTTTCGATCAAGATCCAGTCGGGCGAGCACGTTGCATTTGTTGGCCCCAGCGGGTCGGGGAAAAGTACCTTGGTCAGCTTGATGCTTGGTTTCTACGCGCCCACAATTGGTGAAATCCGGGTGGATGGTGTGCCTCAGGAGCAATTGGCCATTCGGGTTTTTCGCCAGACTTGTGCGATTGTCATGCAGGATAACTTGCTGCTCTCGGGGTCGTTGTTGGACAATATTCGGTTTGGTAAGCCGAATGCCACCATGGACGAGGTGTTTGAAGCGGCAAAAAATGCCAATGCTCTCGAATTTATTGAGCAGTTGCCGGAGGGTTTTCAGACTAAAGTCGGTGAACGTGGGGTGAGTTTGTCTGGAGGCCAACGGCAGCGCATCGCGATTGCTCGGGCACTCCTGCGCGATCCGAAGATATTGATTCTCGATGAAGCGACCAGTGCGCTCGACTACGAGAGTGAAAAGACGGTGCAGGAAGCGATCGATCGTCTCGCCAAGGGACGCACGACGATTACCATCGCACACCGGTTGAGTACGATTCGCGCGGCGGATCGCATCGTTGTCTTGCAGAACGGATCCATTGTGAGCCAGGGCAGCTGGGACGAGTTGGCGGAGCAGGAGGGGGCGTTCAAGGACCTGTTGGATGCCCAAAGCTAAGGCACAGCGCGATACCGCCGTGGTGGAGGTGGTCCCGCTTTCCGGATTTGATGCGGATCTGGCTTATGCGGTGCCGCCGATTTGTGTGGAACAGATGCGACCGGGCCTGCTCGTGCGCATACCCCTGCGGCGGCGTAGTGAGTTGGGCGTGGTCACGCGTCTCGGAACCGATCAGGTTGTTCCTCCTGGCAAGTTGAAGATGTTGTACGAGATCGTGCAACCGCATCCCGTCCTGCCTGCAGATATGCTCCAGCTCTTTCGTTGGGCGATGCGGTACTATTCGGCGACGCCCGAATCCATGCTTGAGGCCATGATTCCTTCGGCGATCCGGAAAGGGATGCGTCCGAAAACCCGGCGTTATCTTGCCATAGGCGAGGCGCCGGATGCCGAGGCATGGCAGGAATTGGAGCGTCGGGCTCCCAAGCAGGCCGAGCTCCTGCGTTTCATCCAGCAACAGTTCAAGCCGCTGCCGCGCGCAACCGTATTAAACAGGCTCAAGATCAGCGCGTCTGCCTGTGAGGCACTTGTGGCGAAGGGCTATTTGCAGGAGAGTGATACAGAGGAGGCAAGGGTGGCCTACGATGATGATATCAGCGATTCCCCGGAAGTAGTTGGACATGCCTTAAGGCCGACTCTAACCCCCGAACAAGCGCAGGCGGTGGAAGCGATCAATGGCGCAATCGATCTCGATACATTCAGTGTACGTCTTCTTCATGGTGTCACCGGGTCCGGTAAGACCGAAGTGTATTTGAACGCCATCGAGAAGGTGGTCGCGACGGGGGGCGGTGTGATCTTTCTCGTCCCCGAGGTGGCTCTGGCGCCGCAGACTGTGGGGCGGGTACGTTCCCGTCTGGAAGCGCGGGGCGTCCATACTACGGTGTGGCACAGTCATTTGTCGGATGGGGAACGCTACGATGCCTGGAATGCCTTGGCCAGTGGCGAGGCGCATGTCGTTGTGGGGGCCCGTTCGGCGGTATTTGCCCCCGTCCAGAACCTGAAGCTGATCATTGTCGATGAGGAGCACGAGCCATCCTACAAGCAGGAGGAGGCGCCCCGCTATCATGGCCGCGATGTGGCGGTCTATCGTGCCATGATCAATCAGGCGGTTTGTGTCTTGGGTTCGGCTACGCCCTCATTGGAGTCACTCTATAATGTGGAGCGCGGCAAGTATGCGGTGGACCGGATTTTGAAGCGGGTGGACGACCGGCAACTGCCCCGCCTGCATCTTGTCGATATGCGACGTGAGGCCCTTCAAGGGAAAGGCCCGTCTCCGATTTCCCGGCTCTTGATGGACAAAATGGTCGATCGCTTTGAGAAGAAGGAGCAGAGCATACTTTTCCTCAATCGGCGGGGGTATTCGACCAGCATGCTCTGCCCGGAATGTGGCTATGTGGCGGAGTGCGAGCATTGCAGCATCCCGATGACCTTCCACCGAACGGATAAAACCCTCCGTTGTCATCTTTGTGGCGAGATGCACCCCGCTCCGCATCGTTGTCCGAAATGCAAGGCACCGGACATTCGTTGGAGGGGGCAGGGCACCCAGAAAATCGAGGACATTGTTCAGAAGATACTCCCGCGAGCCCGGATTGTCCGGATGGATGCCGATTCCATGTCGAAAAAGAATCTCTACCGGAAAATCCTCAACGATTTCCGGATCGGCAAAATTGACCTCTTGGTCGGGACGCAGATGATCGCCAAGGGCCTCGACTTTCCAAATGTTACCTTGGTGGGCTTGGTCGATGCCGATATGTCGCTGCATGTTGAAGACTTTAGGGCCGCCGAACGTACCTTTCAGTTGATCGTGCAAGTCTCTGGCCGTGCCGGGCGCGGCGACCGGGCCGGGGAGGTGGTCATTCAAACCAGTACCCCACACGCGCCGCCCATCCAGTTTGCCCGCCAATCTGACTTCGATGGCTTTCAACTGGAGGAGCTCGAGCAAAGGCGGGAGTTCAATTATCCTCCCTTTCGCCACCTGATCCGTCACCTCTTCCGCGGTCGAAACCCCGAAAAGATCGAGTTTTATATGGAGCAGTGGCTCAAAGTGCTGGAAAAAGAATTGGGGGATCAAATTGAAATTCGGGGCCCCGCACCCGCACCCATCGAGAAAATCCGGGATGAATACCGCTTCCAGCTCTGGTATTTCGCACCCAGCGCCAGCCGCGTCATCGAATCCATCGCCAAACTCCGCAAATCCTTCCCCCTCGACAAAGAAGTCATCGACCTCCTCGACGTCGACCCCATGCAAATGAGCTGATTTTTCTTTAGGTTTATATTTAAGGGACAGTCTATAAAAATATATTTAAGGGACAGTCTATAAAAAAGCTAGACGTAGGGCGTTTTTTTGTGCATGTTTGAGTGATGCGGATGCGTCGATTGAAGGTGAGTGGTTGTGAGGCGGTGTACCACTGTATGACGCGCACGGTGAACGGTGAGAGTTTGTTTGGTGAGGTGGAGAAGGAGGTGCTGCGTAAGATGCTGCACCAGGTGGCTGATTTCTGCGGGGTGCAGGTGCTAACTTACTGCATCATGGGCAACCACTTCCATGTGTTGCTGCGTGTGCCGGATGGAGAGTCGGTGGGGGATGCGGAGCTGATGCGGCGGTATCGTGTGCTGTACCCGCGTCCGACGAAGTACCAGGCGGCCTCGGCGGTGGAGATGGCGCGGCAGCTGGCGGCGGGGGGCGAGGAGGCTGAGGCGATCCGTTCGAAGCTGCTGGCGCGGATGGGGGACGTTTCGGAGTACATGAAGACGGTGAAGCAGCGGTTCTCGGTGTGGTTCAACCGCCGGCACGGCCGCTACGGGACCTTGTGGTCGGAGCGCTTCAAGAGCGTGCTGGTGGAGGGAAAAGGCAATCCGCTGCAGACGATGGCGGCGTATATCGATTTGAATCCGGTGCGTGCCGGCCTGGTCTCGGATCCGAAGGACTACCGCTTCTGCGGGTATGCCGAGGCGGTGGCCGGTCAGGTGGCTGCGCGGCGGGGCCTGCAGTTTGTCTGGTCGGGCTACGTGCGGGAGGCGGCGGATGCGCTGAGCCAGCACCGGATGCTGCTCTTCGGCAAGGGCAGTGTGCCGGCCAAGGGGGTGTGCATTCCCCGGGAGCAGGCAGTCCAGGTACTGGAACAGGAGCAGGGCAAGCTGCCGAAGGCCTCGGTGCTGCGCTGCCGGGTGCGCTACTTTACTGACGGGGCCATCCTGGGCTCGCAGGACTTCGTGCAGGGCTTTGCCGAGGCCTGGCAGGCCCAAAAACGCAGGAAATACCCGCCCAGGGCACTCGCTCTGGAGGGGGCGGACTGGGGCGACCTTGCCGTGATCAATCCGCTACGCAGGCAGGTGTTCAGTTAGACGCTAGGCGTCGACCTCGACGTCGCTGTCACCTTTCGGCATGCAGCAGCAAAGGAGGGCGTTGCCCGGCTCCGGTTCGCCGGTGTGTCCGTTCGGGTACTCGACTTCACCGGAGAGGATGGTCTGCTGGCATGCTGTGCAATTCCCCATCCGGCAGCCGTAGTCCAAGTCCAAGTCATTGGCTTCGGCCAGTTCAAGGATGCTTTCGTCGTCACCGGTCCATTCGGCTTCGACGCCTGACTTCTTAAAAATGATTTTGGGCATGTGTTATGAGAAGCATACTGCGGGCCGATTGCAAATCGGGAATGTCTCTCGACTGCGGACAGTGCTTTTAAATGAAGAACATCCCAACCATTCCTACGATGGCAATCAGCCAGAAAGTCGAACTCGCTTCGGTGACCTTGAGTAGCTATTTTCAGATTCAGCTTAATTAGGGGGCTGATCTGCTGGTTTGACTTCCGGGCTCGGATGAAGGAGAGCATGGATGATGTCCAAAGTCCGACAGATTGATTATCAGACGCCGCGCACACTTGTATCCTATAGTGGCAAGCGTGTCGTGCGCCTGACCGGAGGCGAGGAGAAGCGCTACAAATTCACGGGTGAATTGATCGAAGGGGTGGAGGACGATTATGCGAAGATCGGGGAGATTCGTAATGATTGGCAAAAAAGCGCCTTTCCGTTGCCGTGGACAGATTCCCCCGATGTGGTGCGTCCCGATTAAAATCCTCCGTTCCGCGCTTGACAGGCGGGCACAGACCACCTTTTTTCGTCGCTTTTCTCAATTTCCTGCACTCTAGCGTAAATTCTTATGGCACTCAAAATACGTCTTCAACGTCACGGCGCAAGCCACCGTCCTTTCTACCGTATGGTTGTAACGGAAGCGACTGCACGCCGTGATGGCCGCTTCGTCGAAGTTCTTGGCACTTATGAACCGCAAGCTGCCAAGGCTCAGGACGAACTGAGCCTCAAGCTGGATCGCATCGATTACTGGAAGTCCGTGGGCGCAAAGCCGACCGACACTGCAGCCAGCCTGATCCGCAAGGCCCGCCGCGAAGCTCCGGCCGAACAGGCCGCTGAGTAATTGCAGCGCTCCCGCCATGCGGGTAGACTCGACGCCGGCCGTCATGCACATCGAGTTTGATCTTCTAACCCTCTTCCCGCAAATGGTGGAGGGTTTTTTTACGTCCAGTATGCTGGGGCGAGGCCAACGGAATGGGCTGATCCGCGCCAGTGCGCATGATTTGCGGAGCTGGGCGACGGACAAGCATCACAAGACGGACGAGATTCCCTACGGCGGGGGCGCGGGCATGGTGATGAAGCCCGAGCCGATCTTTGCTGCGGTCGAGGAATTACGCCGTCCCGAGACGAAGGTTGTGTACATGGCGCCTGATGGTGAACCACTTACGAGTCAATTGGCCCGTGAGCTGGTGCAGGAAAAGCACCTGATTATCCTGAGTGGCCATTATGAGGGCGTCGACCAGAGGGTGCGCGACAGCTTGATCGACCGGGAGGTCAGCATCGGGGATTATGTGCTGACCAACGGGACGCTTGCGGCGGCGGTTTTGATCGACTGTGTCAGTCGTTTTATCCCCGGATTTTTAGGTGATGAAAAATCCTTGACGGAGGAGTCTTTCATGACCACTTTGCTCGGCTTTCCTCAATACACGCGCCCTGCGGACTTCCGCGGAATGCGGGTTCCCGAGGTCCTACTATCAGGAAATCACGCCGCCATTGAGAAATGGCGACATGAGCAACAGTTAGAAAAGACCCGGGACAGGAGACCAGACATTTTAGAAAACGGAGACCACCACAAATGAGCCAAGCAATCCTCGAAGACATCACCAAAGAACAACTTTTGGAAGGTCGCAACGACTTCAAAGTCGGCGACGGTGTTCGCGTACACCTGAAAGTTAAGGAAGGTGACAAGACCCGTATCCAGGTTTTCGCCGGTATCGTCATCGCCCGTAAGGGTGCCGGCATCGCGGAAACCTTTACCGTGCGCCGCATCGCTTCCGGTGTGGGTGTGGAGAAGGTATTCCCGGTCAACAGCCCGACGATCGAAAAGGTCGAGGTTGACCGCGAGTCCGTCACCATGCGCGCCCGCATGTACTACATGCGCGACCGTATCGGTAAGGCAGCCAACCAGGTGAAGGAAAAGCGCCTGGTCGAAGCCCGCTAAGTCCGAACACGAGTTCTTTTCAGAAGCCGCCCTTTGGGGCGGCTTTTTTTGTGAATTCATCGTCAAGGGCGGTGGCGGTGGGGGCAGAGTGAAGCCTGCTAATACCGTCAGGGCAGCACTTGAGTGGGACCCCTCCGTCCCGGCAGAGTCGCCGGGCCACCTCCCCTGCAAGCAGGAGAGGAGCTTGGATTATCTCGAGCGACTCATTGGTGGTTTTATTAAGTAAAAGCCCCTCCCCTTTAAAGAGGAGGAGCTTTTGCTCTCTACTGCACTCTGGATGGCTCACGATGCGGCGCGCTCGCAGTCCGGCGCGTGCGGGGAATCAGAGCGTTCGTAGAGGGAGGGGGCTGGTTTTCGCCGATGTCTCTGTCTGGATCGGGCGGTCTGAGGCTCCTTAGGGGGGCAGAACTGTGAAGACTGGTGTAATATGACGGCCTACCGGGTGAAATTCGACACAGAGCCTTGCTCCCGAATGGATACAAGCTACGCTTTCTGCTGTCTGACTTTCTCTGCCTATGAAACGAGTCTTTAAAATCCTGGTTGCGCTTGTAATCATCGTGGTCGTCTTGCTAGGCGCCGGTTATCTTATTCTCACAAACTCGGGCTTCCAGACCAGGATGGTGGAAAAGCGTCTGCCGGAAGGGAGCTCGGTCAAGCAGGTCAAGGTGACCACCGGGCGGGCCAGCATCAGCGGTCTGATTTTGGCCTTGCCGGACGGGACAAAGGTCAAACTGGAAGCTTTGGATACCAGTTTCTCGCCCTTGGCTGCCCTCTTTGACAATACGATCCAACTCGGAGAGCTGAAAGTTGAGGGGCTTTTTGTCGACACCCCGACTGTCTTGCTTGGTTCCGATGCTGAGGCAGGCGTTCCTGGTAGTGATACCACGGGGAGCTCTGGCTCTTCGCAAAAGGCATCCGGTGCGTCGTCTCCTTCAGCCACTAAGCGCTCGGGCTCGCCGATGGAGTCACTCTATGGACTGGGGGATCTTGACTGGCTTTTTGTCATCGACGGTATCCAGATTGATGGAGGGCTCCGGGACGGGGCAGGCAATCGCTTTAAATTCAAACTCGACGCAGACCCGCTTCGTCCGGGCGAACGCTCGAAAATCCAGACCAGTTTGACCTTGGATTCCAGTGAGTCGTTGCAGGCTGGGGTCGAGAGCTTTGGCATCGAAGGGGTCATGGAGCTGAGCCAGCTGTCGCGCGGCGGTTTCGACGAAGTCAACTTCCGCTCTCAGATTAACGGGACGGATGCATCGGGTACCTCGATTGTGACGGCATCCCAGAATTTTAAACTGAAGCTGGATTCGACCGCGGAGGAAGCCTCGATTGCATTGGAGTTCAGTGCCAAGCTCCCGCGTCCGGAGCTCTTCGTTCCCGAGCTTGCGAGCCTTGGGGCGGTGGAAAGCGGCGGGCAGTTTGAGGCCAGTGTCGCGGGCGAGACGGTACGTGTGACCCAAGGCCGTGCCTTTGTTGCCAACAACGGGGCTCACGTGATGGAGTTTAATTTGAAGCAAAAGCTGACGCTGGATGCGGGACAGCACTACACGGGCGACCTCGTGGAACTGCAGGTGAAGCAATTGCCCATGTCCTGGATCAATCCCTGGCTGCCTGAAGGACTGTTCATCCAGGGCGATCCGGTCAGCTTGGCGTTGTTGGTCTCCGGCGAGTCTGGAGGCGGTCTGCGTCTGACCAGTCTTCAGCCGGTGCAGGTCGGACCGCTGACCATCACGCAGGACGAGTCGCCATTATTGGAGCAGGTGAGTTTCAAGATCCAGCCTGAGTTGCTCCTGAAGGCGGACCGTTCTGTCGCCTTTAATCTGAATGCCATACAGGTTTTGGACCGCTACGGAAGCATTGTCAGTGCAAGCGCCCAAGGGACCGTGGTGCAAGTCGATCGGACCGCTGCGGAGCCGTTTGCCGGCATTCTGGCAGATGCCACGCTTGATACGGATCTGGCCAGCGTGTTTCGGCAGCCTGTATTTCAGCAGAAGTACGGACTTTTGGCGGGGCGATTGAAGGCTGACCTGAGCGTACGAGGTGCGGAAGAATACCCGCTTCAGTTGACGGGGGAGCTAAATGGCTTGCGAGTTCCGGACGAGGCATCGCCCCTGGATTATCGCTTTGCCGCGCAGGTAAAGCAGCAGGCATCCGGTGCCTTCGCCGTGGGGCTGAATCTGGAAGCCGGTTTGAGCGCGCGACCCTCCACGCACTTGGAGTTTGCCGGCGAAGTTGATCCTGCCAAAACACCGATCCCGGTTACAGCAAAACTGGAGGGGGACCGGGTGACGCAGTCCGACCTGATGCGTTTGGCGAGTGCATTTTCGCCGCGTGAAACGGGTACTACCCCGAAGGCGCCTGCCGCAAGCACGTCTGGGCGCAATTCCTCGCCAAATACTCCGGCCGGTGGTTCTGTGACGACAGAGACTACGCCTCCGCCATGGGCGATGCTTGACGGCAAGGCCTCCGTGTCCGTCAAAGAGATCTATCTGGATTCAGGCCAGACGATCCGGAATCTGGACGCCCGGGCCAAGGTAAGTGAGCCTCTCTTGGCGTTGGAACACATTTCCGCCTCAATGGGGGACGGGACAATCGATGGGAATAGCTCGGTGCGGTATGAGCCAGATGGAGCCAGTGCGTATGCGGTTTTGGCCGATCTCGGCTTCAAGCAAATCGACCCCTCTATTTTTTCCAAGCCCGGTGCCCGGATCCCGGTCAGTGGCAAATTCGATGGTAGCCTGAAGGCCGAAGGGGCGGGCCAAAGCCTGGAAGCCGCTTTGGACGATGCGACCGGAGAACTCAGCATCACGGGCACGAACGGAGTAGTCTCCGCATTTGAACTTGATGACCGGAGCAAGCTGGGACTGATCGGCGTGAGCATCCTCGGTCAGAGTCTGGACCGGCCTGGCGTGACTGCGCTGGCCAACACGGTTCCTTATTTCAAGGATATCCACTTTGAAGAGTTTGCCTTCAAGCTGACGCGTGGCGACGACAAGCGTCTGTTGATTCCCCAGTTGAAGGTTCTCGGTGAAAGTCTGCTTCTGGATGCCAGTGGCTTTGTGGCTGCCAGTTCTCTGAGTGAAGTGATGGACCAACCCTTGAGTCTGAGCATGGAACTGGGGGCGAAGGGGCGTCTCACCACTTACTTGGAAACGCTGCAGCTGTTGATGGCTGAGACGGCCGATGACGGTTTCAGGCGTTGGAACAAGACGGTTGATATCGGAGGGACTCTTGGTGATCCGGATACCGATGCACTCATGGACATGTTGAAGACGGCCGCCAATAACGCCCTGACTAAGCCCGGCAAGAGCAAGACTGCAAGCAGCGAAACGACTCCTGCGGCCACAACGGAGGCTCAATCCACAGATGCGAGCCAGCAATTGACTGACAGTAGCACGGGAACCACTGAGACCAAGAAAAAGAAAACGAAAGAGGAGAAGCGCCGCGAAGATATCGAAATGGGGCTGGATCTCCTCAATACGGTTCTGGGCAACTAGCACGGATCTCAGTCGGAGTGGAACGACGAATGTCGTTTCGACCGGCTTGTGGGGATGCCTGAAGAAATCGCTATCGCGCTTTCTCTACACTCGGGGTGTGGGCTTGTGTGATACAAAAAAGCCCCGGCCTAAGCCGGGGCTCCGTAAAGTCATGTTGGGGCGCTTATGCCTTCTCGACCAGACCAGCCTTGATGGCCTTGGCGGAGACCCACATGCGCTTGACTTGGCCGCTGGGGAGCTTGACGCGAACACGCTGCACGTTCGGACGGAACTTGCGACGAGTGTTCTTAACGAGGCTCGTGCCGATACCGCCGCTCTTCTTGGTCAAACCCTTGCGGATGATGCGTCCGCCCTTCATCGGGCGCTTACCTGTGATTGCGCAAATACGTGCCATGGAAATACCTTTGTTTTGGATGAAAGCGGTGCAAAGTAGGGGACCGCGGCCCGCAAGCAAGCCTTTTTCCTGAAAAAATCAGCCTTTTGGCGCGCCGAAAAACCGCAGAAAGTTGACTTCTATCTGTTTTGCCAGCGCCTCTGTCGAGGTGTTTCCGAGCTCTGCGATCACTTCGTAGGTCCGGCACAGGTTAGCCGGATGGCAAATCTCCTGCCCTTGAGGAGGCTTCGGCAGGCTGAATTGGCGGTATTCCGGCGGAGGGAGAAAGTCGGGTGCATCGGTTTCGACCAGGATCCGGTCTGCCGGAAGGAAGCGTATGGCCTCCCGGACCTTGTGGCTCCCGGATTTGAGTTGGCCGCTGTTGAATGAGAAATAGGCCCCGAGGGCAGTGAGTTGATCGAATACCTCAAGCGATGCATTCAGCGCATGCAAATGGATGCCGCGGGCCGGTAACTCGACCGATCTCAGTGTTTGGAGGAGGGGGCCCGTCGCCTTCAGGCAGTGGATTGAAGCCGGCAGATTACGCTCAGCCGCTTGCTTGAGTTGCCAGCGAAAGGCTGCCTGCTGACGTTGGATGTCGTGGCCCTCAATCCATTGATCCAGCCCTATTTCACCGATGCCGCGGGCCCCCCGATCCAGGGCATCGAGAAATTGCTCACGCCAACCGGCAGGCGCCTGGTTGACCCTCCATGGATGCAAGCCGATACTCGGCAGCACGCGGCTGTCCCTTTCGGCCAAGGCTAGGACGGCGGGCCAGTCGTCCGGAGAGGTGCCATTCACCACGGCACCTTGCAGCTGGATACCCTCCAGATGTGGGGCGATTTCACTCCAGTATGCCTGGAGTCTGGCATCGGCCCAATGGCAATGTGCATCGTAGAGCGGTGGGTTCATATCTGCTTGTTAGAGGATCTAATATTAGCACTAGGTTGGGCTTAAAGCAGCTCTTATTATTGATCACTTCATTGTCGTTTCCTGTTTTCAATCAAGGGAATGACGGTTTTTATAATGTCATGAGTGTAGAACTTTTGATTGGATGGACAACCTGTGATAATGAAGATATTGCTGAGCGCATGGCTCAGGAACTTGTGGAGCGAGATTTGGTCGCCTGTGTGCAGTTGGACCCGATTCGTTCCATTTTCAAATGGAAGGGGGAGATGGATAGTCATCAGGAGCTCCGCCTGACACTGAAATTTGCCCCCGGTAAATTGAAGTCGATTGAGGCTTTCCTCAACGCCAACCATCCTTACGAGAACCCGGAATGGGTGGTGGTACAGGCCGAATCGGCCAGCCAGAAATACCTGAACTGGGTGCAGTCCTAAGCTGCGCTTGCGAGCCTACTGCCCGATCAGCTGTTCTTCCAGAAAGCTGGCGGCTCGCTCGATCACTTGGACCATGCTTGCGGTATTGTCGCCCTCAATGCCGTGCCCAATGTTGTCAAAATAATGCAGTTCCGCGTGGCTGCCACACTGCTTCCATGCGGCTTCGCCTAAGCGTCCCTGGCGGGGATGCACCACTTTATCCTGATTCCCGTAAATGAAGGCCGCTGGCGGCAGGCCGGGCTTTACATGAGTCAGGGCGCTGGCTTGATGGTAGAGTGCCGGATTTGCCTGGTAGTTTGTTCCCAACAGGATGCGTTCGGCACCGGGTTTCTCGCCGTTGTCATACCACCTGGCGATCAAGTCGATCGGGCCCCAGAAGCAGATGTGTGCTTTTACGCCGGGGAGTAGGCCCTTTGTGAGTGACAAAGTGCTGAGGCAGGCGCCGGCAGAGGCGCCGCCTGTTGCGAGCCGCTCGGGGTCCACATTCCAATCCGCGGCATACGTCTGGACCCAGTTCCAAGCGGCTGCCACGTCTTCAATAGGCTTTGGATAAGTCGGATGGTGGGGACGGGCCAGGCGGTAGCTGGCCGAAAATGTGGTCATGCCACAGCGAAGGGCCAGGTATTGAGCCAAATCCCGGCCTGAGTTGGGGTGCCCGACCGCAAAACCACCGCCATGGAAGAAGAGGAGGGCGGGATGTGGGGATTCAGGCTGCAGTTCGGGTTCGAATATCCACATTTCCTGTTGCCAGCCGTCGACCACCCGGATGGGCACGGCGCTGTGTTGACGCACGCCCGGGACGACTGCATCCGGTTCGGAGCGGATAATGGTTTCTAGGTCGATCTCCATCGAATGCTAGTTCGAGGGCCGATTCGTGAAAGACAACCGTATTATCTCTGAAATCGTCTGGAGGCATGCCAAGCCGTAGTCTTGAGCGTGTGTCTAGTAGGGTTGGCCCGCCTGCGCGCTTGTGGCGTCTCCGGCGTGGCATCCTTCGCACCGCTACGCTCAAGCGAAGGTCCTTCCTATAGGTGTCTTCTGGCAAATTCCCTGCCTGAGCCCGATTTGAGGTATTTTTCAAAGGCTCGAGCTTTTTCTTCCGATGAAAACCGAATAGCGGTTTCAATTTTCCACGGGCGGTATTTAGCGGTGTGGAAGACGTCGCCCTTATTGTGCTTAATCAGGCGTCGTTCGAGATCTTTGGTGCAACCAGTGTAATGCCTGGTTGGCTCCTGCAAACTTTGTAGGATATAAACGTAGGTGAAATCGTCTGGAGGCATGCCAAGCCGTAGTCTTGAGCGTGTGTCTAGTTGGGTTGGCCCGCCTGCGCGCCTGTGGCGTCTCCGGCGTGGCATCCTTCGCACCGCTACGCTCAAGCGAAGGTCCTTCCTATAGGTGTCTTCTGGCAAATTCTCTGCCTGAGCCCGATTTGAGGTATTTTTCGAAGGCTCGAGCTTTTTCTTCCGATGAAAACCGAATAGCGGTTTCAATTTTCCACGGGCGGTATTTAGCGGTGTGGAAGACGTCGCCCTTATTGTGCTTAATCAGGCGTCGTTCCAAGTCTGATGTGCAACCAGTGTAATGCCTGGTTGGCTCCTGCAAACTTTGTAGGATGTAAACGTAGGTGAAATCGTCTGGAGGCATGCCAAGCCGTAGTCTTGAGCGTGTGTCTAGTAGGGTTGGCCCGCCTGCGCGCCTGTGGCGTCTCCGGCGTGGCATCCTTCGCACCGCTACGCTCAAGCGAAGGTCCTTCCTATAGGTGTCTTCTGGCAAATTCCCTGCCTGAGCCCGATTTGAGGTATTTTTCGAAGGCTCGAGCTTTTTCTTCCGATGAAAACCGAATAGCGGTTTCAATTTTCCACGGGCGGTATTTAGCGGTGTGGAAGACGTCGCCCTTATTGTGCTTAATCAGGCGTCGTTCCAAGTCTGATGTGCAACCAGTGTAATGCCTGGTTGGCTCCTGCAAACTTTGTAGGATGTAAACGTAGGTGAAATCGTCTGGAGGCATGCCAAGCCGTAGTCTTGAGCGTGTGTCTAGTAGGGGTTGGCCCGCCTGCGCGCCTGTGGCGTCTCCGGCGTGGCATCCTTCGCACCGCTACGCTCAAGCGAAGGATGGTAGGCCGTCGGGGACTCGAACCCCGAACCAATTGATTAAAAGTCAACTGCTCTACCGATTGAGCTAACGACCCCCTTTGGAAGCCGGAGATGGAAGGAATCTATCGGCTGGTTGTCAAGATCGGGGCTGGATATTTTTGAACATCTTCTTATGGAACATATCTAAGGTTAAGCACTCCTATATATACAAATCTACTACAATGAGCGCTAAGACTGAATCCGCTAATCCCGAACAACTACTGCTTGAACGTGTCCGGCAGGGGGATGTTGCTGCCTATAATGATATGGTAACCCGTTATTGGGACCGTATTTACGCACGTGTTCACCAACTCTTGAAGAACCGTGAGGACGCCGAGGAAGTGACTCAAGACGCCTTTATCCGGGCCCATCGCGGACTGGAGAACTTCCGCGGAGACGCCTCTTTTTCGACCTGGCTGTATCAAATTGCCACGAATCTGGCCCACAACCGGTACTGGTATTGGTTCCGCCGTAAGCGCGACCAGTCCATTTCACTGGACCAGCCGATCACGGATGACGGGGACATGACCTTGGAAAATGTGATGCCGAGCGAGGGCGAGGACCCGGCTGCGGCGACACTGACGCATGAATTTGTCGACCGTGTGTCTGAGTGCATGAGCGGTTTGAACGAGAAGCATCGCGAGGTTTTGGTACTTCGTAATGTGAAGAATCTTTCCTACGAGGAAATTGCCGAGCAGTTGGACATCAGTGTCGGCACCGTGAAGAGTCGAATCGCCCGTGCGCGGGAGAGTCTTCGCGAGTTGATGGGCAATGATTTTGCATGAATGACGAGCGATTCAAGGAACTTGTAAATCTCTACCTCGACAAGGAGATCAGCGCGGCCGAGCTGGCCGAGCTGCGTGCCGAGCTGGAGTCGAGTTGCGCGCGAAAAAACGAATTTGAGCATTCCTGCCGGCTGCACAAGGCCATGTTGGTGGCTTTGGGAGCCTTTGACGCTGCAGAGACACACTCTGCCGAAGGCAAGGTGGTCTCCATTCGTACTTGGGTTGCCGGTGCGGGCATGGCGGCCTGTTTCATTGTCGGCATCGGTTTCATGTTGGCCCAGGTCGAGAATGCCCTGAATGCTGAGACTCCGTTGGAGACGACGAGCCTGACACCTTCGTTGGCGGAAGACGCGATCGAGCCGTCGGATATCCGTCGCTACCATGTGCGCAACAAGAGCGCCGTGGTCCCGACCTCTTGTTTGGCGGCCCAACTGCGTCTGGCTGGGTTGCGTCCGGAATTCACGCCGGAGGATCGCAACCTCACGAGTATCGATCCAGAATGGATGGAAGTCCGCCGCAGCGAGCGTGACCGTGCGGTTGAGCTATTTGAGCGAATGCGTGCGGCTACCCCGATGCCCCGGCCCCGATTGGTTAATTTTCCCGAGCCGTCGACCTACGAGAGTGAGGTGGGGAGCCGATGGCCGGGTGGTTTTCGGACTACACTGGCTGGTTACTGATCGGTATTCATCGGCTAGCCTGAGCGAGTCCGGCCTCCCGGTGCTATTGGCCACGCGCACGTTGCATGGCCTTCTGAGCCTCTTCCACGCGTCCTAATTTCTGGTAGGCCAGGGAGAGGTTGTACCAAGCCCGGTAGAATTCAGGCTCCACACTGACCGTTTCCTGCAGGAAGGAAATCGCCTTTTCATAATCATTGGCTTCTGCGGCGAGCAGTCCCAGGGAGTAGGGGAAGATTGGATTCTCCGGAGCCAGATCCCAGCCTTTGTAGAGTGTTTGAGAGGCTTGCTCGTTGAGACCGGCGCTGCTCAAAAGGATCGCGGCCTGATGGTACATTTCCGGGTTGGCGGTATCCATGGCGATCGCGCGCGTGACATAGTCTTCTACCGAGTCCGCCTGACCGGCTCGAGCCGCCTGCTGTGCGAGCAGGAAGAGTGTCTGCGGGCGGTCCGACTGGAACGCGAGGTAGCCTTCCCACTCTCCGGCAGCTGGCTCCTGTGTGAGGGCCATGCCACGTATGCTGGCGCCCCGCGCAGCCGAAATCCGGACCAGACGGCAGGGGTCTTCCATTGAATCTTTCAATCGTGATTCCTGACTATCCACTCTTGCCAGTCCCCTGATGGCCCGGCTTCGAACCATGGGATCGGCATCCCGGCTCAAGGCTTCGAGCTGCAGACGAACGTCTTCCCGAGGCAGGTAATTGGCCAGGAGCCCCGCATAAATTGCGCGCCATGCCGGGATGTCCTCGGCCTCGCAGAGCGCGAGCAGTTGCCCTGCAGCTTCCGGATCTGCCTGATAGGCTGCCGAAACCGCGCGCGCCCGTGCCCGCTGTCGGCTGTCTGCCAGTTTTTCGCCATACCATTTCTCGGACCAGTCGATGTTCCAATCCAGACCCTTGTCTTCATGGCAGCCGCTGCAGGCGTTGGGAATGCCCAGCTCGCGGGTCATGAGCGGGTCCGGAAGGTGGAAGCCGTGATCGGCCCGCGGATCGACCTGCATATACTTGGTCTTCGGCATGTGGCAGTTCACACAGAGGTTCCCAGTGCTGTCGGCTGCGTGGAAACTGTGTGTCTGCGGCTGGATGATCGGCGCCTCGAGCACCCCGCCTTCGTGGCAACGCATGCAAAGCATGTTGTTGTCGATCGGCAGGATGGGCTCCATCGAATGCGGGCTATGGCAGTCCATGCACTGCACGCCCTTGTGTGCCATCCGGCTCATCTGGAAGGAGCCATAGACAAAGTCCTCATCGAGAATTTGTCCGTCGGCATAGTACAAGCCGGGCTGGTCCGGCAAGCTCAGGTCGAAATGATCGTGAAAATGATCACCCGGCACAAAGGCATCGGCGGTGAGCTGGTCGCGTCGGGCGTGGCAACTCGCACAGTTCTCGGTGGTTTGTTCCTTCGTCAGCTTGGTCAGTCCCGTGACGTAGTCTTTCCGTGCGGAGGCTTCGACATGTACGTCGAGCCCTGTGTGGCATTCCGCGCAGGCGATTCCCTGCTGTATCCATGTCGATTCATAGTGGTCTGCGCCGTATAGAAAGCCCTTCTCGTAGTGGGTCGTGTGGCAGTAGGCGCAGTTTGCATTCCAGTTCATGCCCTGGCTGGCCCAGTGGCCCCATTCGCCCGGCATGCGGTTTTCCCCGGCATACACGTCAAACCATTCGTCTTCGAGTACATCGTAGCTGGCGCTGATCGTCTGCAGCTTGTTCCCTTCGAAACGGGTCAGGTATTGTCGTAGTGGCGTCTCACCGATCACGCCGACCAGTTCATGAGGTTCTCGTGTTCCGTCCGGCTTGACGACGGTGAGCCAGAACTTGTTCTCTGCTTCGGACAGTTCGTAGATCACGCCGGATTCCTCGACGGTCCGGGTCGGGGTAAAGGCCGCGCGATCCTTGGCTGTGGAGACCCGCCTGTTCGCTTTGGCGTGGTGGCTCTTGCGCCAGTCCAGCACGGCCTGCTCATGGCAGGGTAGGCAGGAGTCCGGCCCGTATTTGGCGATTTGTACCGGAGCGTGGGAGAAGGGAAAGGGATCATCCGGATTTGGTCCCGGTCCCGTCGCCCGGTATCCCGAATTGTTTCCTTCGTCGCAGCCCGACCAGAGTGCCAACAAAAGAACGGTCGAAAGTATGGTTATTGGGGGCTGGAGTTTTCTCAGGCGAGGCATGCTGGTATCGTTGACTCCGTATCTCCCGGGTCAAGGCAGATACCAATGGAATCTGTGAACAAAATGAATGACGGTGGGAAGTATAGGGTCCGTCGGTACATGTCCGGGAGGGCGCACACCCGTCATATTTACTTTGCAGACTGCCTCTGGTCTTCTCCATGCTCGCGGGAATGAAGAAACTTTTCTGGATTGGAGTCGGGGCGGTGCTTGGGGTCTTCCTGCTGCCTTATGTTCTGATTCGTCAGCCTGAAATGCCGTCCGGAACCAGCCAGCGCAGTCCCGAGTACGGCTATGACTCCGCGCGCCTGCTGGTAGACCGTACGCTCTGGGACTCGAAGGGCCAACGCCATTTGCTGGAGCATGAGATCTTTCGCTCGATCCTGTCTGAAATCGAGAAGGCGGATACCTTCATTATCGCCGATTTCTTTCTCTGGAACCCATGGAAGGGCGCGGTCGGGGAAGATACGGAATTGCGCGGGTTATCGAGCGAGCTGGCGCAGGCATTGATCGAAAAGCGTATCAAGAATCCGGATATGCCGATTCTGGTGATTACCGACCCGATCAACCGTGTCTACGGGGAGGACTACCCCGTCTTTTACGGACGCATGTCGCAAGCCGGCATCCCTGTGATTTTTACGGATCTGGAACGGTTGCCGGACTCAAACCGAATCTACGGGCCGCAGGCTAAGTTTTGGGGGCACTTCTTCCAGCCGGACACGGGGCCCGATGCGATGCGCTATTTCCCGAACCCTTTCAATCCCGACGGGCCGCGTCTGTCGGTGGGGCAGCTGTCCAGCCTCTTGTATTTCAAGGCCAATCATCGCAAGGTTCTGGTGACCGGACGCAACGGTGGGCGTTTTCGTGCCTTGGTCGGCAGTTTCAATCCGGCGGACGGCAGCGCCAATCACTCCAATGTAGCGGCATTGGTGGAGGGTCCGGTGGCGGCCTACGCAGGTCGCTCCGAGATGGCGATTGCAGGATGGTCGACAGGCTCTGGGGAAAATTCACAGATGCCGGAGGAGCATTTCCGCAAAACGCTGTCGCAGTTGGACGTGATTCTGCCGCAGGCGGATGAGCTTGGCACTGTCCGTACCGGGGCGCCTTCGGTCAGCTGGTTCAGCGAAGGGCAGGTGCGTGAAGCCCTCGTAGATGTGCTGGGGCAGTGTGGGGCAGGTGCCCGTATTGATATCGGGCTGTTCTATTTTTCGGACCGGAAAGTTGTTTCGGCCTTGCGCGAGGCGGTCGAGCGCGGGAGCCGGTTGCGTCTGTTGCTGGATGCGAACCGAGACGCTTTTGGCCGCGAAAAAAGCGGGATTCCGAACCGTCAGGTAGCCGCGGAACTGATGCAGTTGGCATCCACGCACGAGATCGAGGTGCGCTGGGCGTCGACCCATGGCGAGCAATACCATGCCAAGGTACTGCGTGTTTCCGGGGCGGGGCTGGACCTGATCTGTCTGGGCTCCTCGAACTGGACACGACGCAATATCGGGGACAGCAACCTCGAAGCGAACCTGCTCTTCCGCCGGGCAGGTTCACTGGGGGAGGCCTACGACCTGTATTTTGACAAGGTATGGAACAATACCGACGGCTACACCGAGAGCCAGCCCTACGAGGAATGGGCCGAATCCGGATGGACGCTGCGTTGGAAGACTTGGCTCTACCGCTTCCAGGAGTGGAGCGGCGCGTCTACATTTTAGGCCTTGGCGGCCTTTGCGAGCTTGCGGCGCGTATTCTCGTCGAGGATGCGCTTGCGCAGGCGCAGATGGTTCGGTGTGGCCTCGACCAGTTCGTCGGCGGCGATGTATTCGATCGCACGTTCCAGGGAGAACTGTACCGGGGGGGCGAGCTGGATGCCTTTGTCCGAACCGGAGGCACGCATGTTGTCGAGATGCTTGGCCTTGGCCGGGTTGACCGGCATGTCTTCCTTGCGCGGGTTTTCACCGACAATCATGCCGCCGTAGACTTCCTCGCCGGGGGCGATGAAGAGCTTGCCGCGGTTCTGGATCATGTCGAGCGCGTAGGGCATGGCCTTGCCGAGTTCCATGCTCACCAGGGTGCCGGTTTGACGAGTGGTGATTTCGCCGCAGAAGGGACGGTACTCGAGGAATGAGTGGCTCATCACTCCGTGGCCGGAGGTCATGGTGACGAGGTCGCTCTCGAAGCCGATCAGGCCGCGGGTCGGGGCTTCGGCCTCGACCGTGACACCCGCGTTGTGGTGCTCCATGTTGGTGACCTTGGCCTTGCGCTTGGACAAGTTTTCCATCACGCCGCCGAGTTGGTCTTCCGGTACTTCGACCCAGACCTGTTCGAAGGGCTCGCAGCGGGTGCCGTCGATCGTCTTGTACAGCACGGTCGGGCGGGAAACCAGCACCTCGAAGCCCTCGCGGCGCATGGTTTCGACCAAGACGGCGATTTGCATGGCGCCCCGGGCGTTGACGAGGAAACGGGTGCCCTCGTCGGTGTCTTCCACGGAGATGGAAATGTTCGACTGGGTTTCACGGATGAGGCGGTCGCGGATCTGGCGTGAGGTGACCTTCTTTCCGTCTTTGCCGGCGAGCGGGCCATTGTTCACGGAGAACTCCATCTGCACCGTAGCGGGGTCGATCTCGACAAATGGCATCGCCTCGGCATCGGGTGTGAGCGACAAAGTGTCACCGATATCGATTTCGTCGAAGCCGGCGATGCCGACAATGTCACCGGCCACGGCCTCGGCCACATCGTCGGTGGCGAGCCCGGTAAAGGTCTTCATCTTGGTGATCTTGATGCGTTCCTTACGCCCATCCTTGCGGAGGGCGTGGATGTTTTGACCCTGCGCGACCGTACCGGAGAGCACACGGCCGATGGCCATACGACCGACGTAATCGTCCCAGTCGATGTTGGAGACGAGCATGCGGAAGTCACCTTCCTCGATGACCGGCGGCGGAATGCGCTCGATGATCGTCCCGAAGAGATCCTGCATGTTTTCGCGGGGGCCGTCTGCTTCGCGGTCGGCAAATCCGTTCTTGGCGGAGGCGTAGAGGAACGGGGCGTTGAATTGGTCCTCGTCGGCGTCCAGATCGAGGAAGAGTTCGAGCACCTTGTCATGCACCCAGTCCGGGCGTGCGGTTTCGCGGTCGACCTTGTTGATCACACAAATCGTCTTGAGTCCGGCATCGAGGGCCTTGCGGAGCACCCAGCGGGTCTGGGCCTGGGGGCCTCCAACGGCATCGGTCAGCAGTAACACACCGTCGACCATCTTCATCACCCGCTCGACTTCGGCGCCGAAGTCAGCGTGCCCCGGGGTGTCGACGATATTAATGGTGTAGGTAATCCCGTCCTTGGGGTTCGCCCACTTGATCGCCGTATTCTTGGCCTTGATGGTGATGCCCTTTTCGCGTTCGAGGTCCATGGAGTCCATCATGCGCTCCTCGGTGGCCTGGTTTTCGCGGAATGTGCCGCTCTGCTTGAGCAGGCAGTCCACGAGGGTGGTCTTGCCGTGGTCAACGTGGGCAATAATGGCGATGTTTCGGATGTGTGCGGCGTTCATGGAAAATGGAAGCGGAGGGTGTGTGAGAGTCCGGCACGGTCGGCCGAAAACAAAAATCCCGCCGTATGGATTCGGCGGGGGTAAAAAAAATCAGCCCGCGATAAGTGGCGCGGGCGGGCGGGAAGTCAATGGTAATGATTGCGGCGGGGAGGGACTAATCGTCCGGCAGGTAATCCGCGATGACCGGTTTCTGGATGAAATCGATGGCGGCCTGCCGGGAGCTGACGACACGCAGGCTGTCGACATTGTTGAGCCGGTGCTGGAAAATCTGCCCCATTGCGACCACAATCGGGTCGTCAGCGATCATCACCCAAAGCGACTGCCCGAACAGTGTACTGCCATTGATCATCTCCACAAAGCCGTTGAGATCTGCCTTGTTCATCTTCGACGTGGCCCCCCTCAGGTCGACCACGCCGCAGTAGTGCGGGGCATAGTCAGGGTTTTCCATTATTTGACGGGTCTTCTGCATGACGCCTTCGATTGTGACCTCCCCGTGGATGCGTTCGATGACGATGCCGTGTTCCTTGAGTATGTTGATCTGGTAATTCATGGGGTTGATTGAGCAGGGGATGAGCTTAAATATGATAGGTTGTCGGGCAATGACAAGGAAAGCCGTACGAAATGAGGCAATTCCGCCTGATCCCGAAGGGGACGATGTCCTCACCGTTTAGCGCGGTTGCCGGCCGCTTGCAAGGGCGCGCAGCTCAGATTTGGTACTGGCAGAGCGGTTCAGGATTGATCACCGTGCTGTCTGGCATGTTGGCCTGCAATTCCTCCAGGAACCACTCGCGCGCATCCGCATCGCCGTGGGTGAGGACGACGGCCCGCGCTTCGGATTGGACGGCATAGGCTGCGAGCTCCTCGCGGTCGGCGTGGCCGCTGAGGTCGAACTGGTCGACACTGGCTTGCCTCGGGGCCAGGTAGTCGAGGGCATCGAAGAAGTAGTTTTCCGCCTCCGGTTCCGCCAGGATTTCGCCACCCGGAGTTTCGGGGTCGCAGTAGCCGACGAAGCAGATCCCGTTGTCGGGATGGGGGAGCAGGGAAGCCGCAATATGGTAGGAGGGCGTGTGTTCCACCATCATCCCACTGCTGACCAGGTAGATGCCCTTGCGGGGCAGGTCGCGGCCCGGGCGCATTTTGGGGTCCGGTTGCTGGACCCGCATCTTTTCCAACATGCCCAGGTCGAAGTCGACGAGACGCGTACTCCGGCGGATCTTTTCAAAATGATTGCAAAGGTCGATGCCCAGGCCCGCCGCAAAGACGGGGCAGCGTGGCAATCGACCGAAATTCCGTGCTTCGTAGAGGATCTTGAACAGTTCCTGCATCCGGCCGAGGGCAAAGACGGGAATCAGGCAGCTGCCGCCTCGTTCGAGGATGGCCGCGACGGTGTCGATCAGCCGGTCGACTTCACTCGCGCGGTTGACTTCGGGCTTACGGGCGGTTCGTCCCCGGGTGGTTTCCAGGATCAAGGTGTCGATCTTGCCTTTGGGCAGGTGTGCGCCCGGAAGGGTTCGCTGGGCCTCGAACAGGACGTCGCCGCTGAATACGATGCGCCGGTGCTTATGGATGAACTCGACGGCGGCGGCTCCGGCCACGTGACCGGCTGGGTGGAGGGTCACCTCGATCCGGTCCTTGCCCTTGAGGTAGACCTCGCCCCGCTCGAAGCGCTGGCCGACCAAGCGCTTCGAAACGGCGGCCACATCGCGGTGCAGGAAGAGCGGGTAGTCGAGGATGTTCAATTCCTGCCGCTGCCGCTTCATCACATTGATCGAGTTTCGCAGCATCCTCGGTGCGAGGGTGAGATTCGGCAGCGAGGTGATGATCGGGGCGTCGGGGTGGAGGGAGGCGACGATCGGCAGCCCGCCCAAGTGGTCGAGGTGGCAGTGGGTGAGGATGATCAGGTCCAGATCCAGGTCTTCGATCGGTTCGAAATCGGGCAGGGCTTCCTTGCCGACCATTTTCGGGTGCAGGCCGGCATCGACCAGTATATTGAAGTCGCCGATTTGAACAAAGATGGAGTTGGCGCCGATGCCGCCGTGACGGTTGAGGTCGATTAGCTTCATGTGGTGGAATGACCTCCGTCCGCTTCAGGGATGTGCATTTCGAAGGCTGGAATGGGCACATGGATATGTGCTCCGGATTCGTCGAGGCCATGAAATGCGCCCTGAGCGGTGCAATTGCAATGCGTCATATGATAACTGTTGTAGGAAAATACCTCGCCGGGGGAGAGTGTCGGCTCCTTGCCGACGATTCCGTCGCCTTCGATCACTTTCCGGTGGCCGGTGGCCTCGTTGAGCACCCAGCGCCGGCCCAGCAGGGTCACCCGTTGGTCGGAAAGGTTACTGATGGTGATGAAATAGATGAAGACGTGTTCCATTTCACTGCCCCGTTTTTGGGCGTCGTGAAAATAGACCAGTTTGTCGAGTGAGGCGCGGAGGCCCGGCAGCGTTTTGCTCTCGTCGGACACGAAGTTTATGTTGGATGTTGTCGCAGGCAGTCAACGGTGCGGAAAAGGGGACGACAATGGAAAAATTGGCGCGACAGCGCCTTGCATAGTTGTTAGCGAAGAAAAGATGGTGCAAATGGAAGACGGACTGCGGATCACGTGGATCGGGATGGCGATTAACCTCTTGCTGGGCTTGGGCAAGGTGGTTGCCGGTTGGTACCTGTCTTCCAAGGCCTTGATGGCCGACGGCTTACACAGCCTGATCGACCTGTTGACCGATGTGGCGGTCATTTTTGGGCTGATCATGGCGCGGCGTCCGGAAGATGCGAACCACCATTACGGGCATCATAAGTTTGTCAGTTTATCCAAGCTGTTCATCGGTGGGGCCTTGGTTGTCTTTGCCGGCGGCTTGCTGGTCACGGTGCTGATCGACCTGCGTACCGGCCGCGGGGCGCCCAAGGCGGAGGGCGCATTCCTGGTCGCCTGTTTGAGCCTCTTGGCCAAGGAGGGACTCTTCTGGTGGACGCGCGCGGTCGCTCGACGGCTCAAGTCGGACCTGCTCATGGCGAATGCCTGGCACCACCGGATGGACAGTATTTCCTCGCTGGGGGTGGCCGTGGCACTGGTAGCGGTCTGGATCGGCGGGGCGGATTGGGCCTTTCTCGACGGGGCGGTCACGCTGGTACTCGGCTTCTACCTCCTGCTGGAGGCCTTCAAGATCTTTCGCCGGGCCTGCGACGACCTCCTGGATGCAGCGCCCGAGCAGGAGATCATCGAGGATTTTCGGGAGCACATCCTGCAGGTGCCGGGGGCGCTCGCCTACCACGATTTCCGGGTACGCCGGGTCGGGGACGTTTACGAGGTGGACCTGCACCTTCAGGTCGAGCCCGAGTTGACGGTGGAGCGCGGACATGCGATTGCCCGGGAGGTCAAGCAGCAGATGCTGGAGATGCACCCTGAAGTCAGCAAGGTCTTGATCCATGTGGAGCCTGCGAATGACGAACACATCAAGCAAAGCGGGATTTTTGACGTGGAAAATTCACCTCCGGGCGCGATCGTGGATTGACGCCCTTCACAAAATTGAAACTTTGCATCGCCTATCTGCCTGCAAGCCTTTTAGCCTCCGCTGCCTTATTACCTTATGAGCGACTTTTTGAAGCATGAATGCGGTATCGCGATGATCCGACTCCTCAAGCCTCTCGGTTACTACCAGGAGAAGTACGGGACTGCGCTGTACGGGTTTAACCAGCTTTTCCTTCTTATGGAAAAGCAGCACAACCGGGGGCAGGACGGTGCGGGTATCGGCTGCGTGAAGCTCAACGTCTCTCCCGGGCGGTCTTACATGGCCCGGGAGCGCAGTATTAAGGCGAACCCGCTGGCCCGCATTTTCAAGGATCAGCTCAAAGACTACCATAAGATGGTGGACAAGGGCATCATCCACCCCGAGTTCGCGGCCACCGTGAAGGAGAATTTCGATTTTGGCGGGGAAATCCTGCTGGGCCACCTGCGCTACGGCACCTCCGGCGTGTACACGTCAAAGAACTGCCATCCCTTCGTACGCCAGTCCAATTGGCCGACGAAGAACCTCATGCTGGCCGGCAATTTCACCATTACCAACGAGAAGGACCTCAACAACTCGCTCATCAACCGCGGGCAGCACCCGATCTTCGGGACCGATACGCAGGCTGTGCTGGAGGAGGTGGGCTTCCATCTCGACGAGGCGCACGACGCCATCTACCACCGCATGCGCGACCAGAACATGGACGGCAGGCGGATCCCAAAGATCATCAGCAAGGAGCTGGATCCCATTCGTATCCTGCAGAAATCCGCCGAAGGCTGGGATGGCGGTTACACCATCGCCGGACTGATTGGCAACGGCGATGCCTTCGTCATGCGGGACCCGCGGGGCATCCGGCCCTGTTTCTATTTCCAGAATGATGAAATCATCGCTTTTGCTTCGGAGCGGGTTGCGCTGATGACGATTTTCAACCAGCCGCAGGAGAGCGTTTGCGAGTTGGACCCGGGCACCGCGATCGTGATCAAGAACGACGGCAAGATTTACTCCGATCGCTTCATCGAGGACGAGCCGGTCAAGCCCTGTGCCTTCGAGCGCATCTATTTCTCGCGCGGCAACGACCCGGATATCTATCAGGAGCGCAAGGCGCTGGGCGGTGCGCTGCTTGATCAGGTAGTCGAGTCGATCGACAATGATTTCACCAACAGTGTGTTCAGCTTTATTCCGAACACGGCGGAGACCGCCTACTACGGCTTGCTGGAGTCCGTCCGCATTCATCGCCGCAAGGAGGTGAAGGCTGCGATCATTAAAGCACAGGCGGAGGGCACGCTGAATGAGGACCTGCTCGACCAACTGATCATGGACAACTGGCCCCGTGGCGAAAAGATCGCGCACAAGGACATCAAGTTACGCACCTTCATTTCGCAGGAAAAAGGGCGGGCCCAGCTGGTGTCCCACGTGTACGACATCACCTATGGGGTGGTCAAATCGAAGGACTGCCTAGTGGTGATCGACGACTCGATCGTGCGCGGCACCACGCTGAAGGAATCCATTCTCAAGATCCTGAGCCGGACCAATCCGCGCAAGATCGTCATCGCCTCCACCGCCCCTCAGATCCGCTACCCGGACTGTTACGGGATCGATATGTCCGAACTGGGCAAATTCATCGCGTTCAAGGCGACGGTTGCGCTGCTCAAGGAGGACGGAGCGAGCGACATCCTGCAGGAGATTTACCGCGACTGTTTGGCGCAGAAGGACTTGCCGGCCTCCGAGATGGTCAACCATGTGCGGCGCATCTACGACCGCTACACGGACGACCAGATCTCCGCCAAGATCGCCGAGCTGGTCTATCCGAAGAACATCCCCTGGAAGGGGGACCTCGATATCGTCTTCTTGACCGTCGAAAAGATGCGCGAGGCGATACCGGTGAACAACGGGGATTGGTACTTTACCGGCAACTATCCGACACCGGGTGGCTACTCGGTGCTCAACCGCGCCTTCATCAACTACTACGAGAAGAAGGACGGGCGCGCCTACTAAGCGATTCGCGAGACGCTCCGGGAAACGCTGGACCTTTTACCGGAGCGGCACTTTGCTCGAAGCATGCCCCATCTCGACCTAGAACTTGCGCCCGGCTGGCGCGAAGTCGATCCGCGTGCCGATGCGCCGGAGCTACTGGTCGAGCAGGGGGGCGTGCTCCGTCATCTGCGCGGTGATTTTGACGAGTTGCATCAGTTCGGCTCCGTCGGGCCGGTGGATTGCCCCCTGGCCTACGATGCCCGTTCACGCCGCGCCTACCGCTATGTCTGCGAGACCCGGCTGCTGCGGAAGGATTTCAGCCAGCTGCGGGCTTACGATCTCAACAGCGGAGGCGTTTTTCCGTTGCTGGAGCTGCCGCTCAACCAGTGGGTGCTCTGGCAGCTGGACTGGCTCCCCGGCAAGGACGGTGAGCCGGGGCAACTCTTCGGCCTGCTGGCTTCGGATCATACCGAGGACGACGACCGCATTGTGATCCAGCACCGCCTGTTTGCCTTCAACCCGGCCGAGGCCGCACCGCGCGTGCGTCCGCTCTGCCGGGATGCCTACAAGCCGCTGGCCTTTAGTCGGCAGCGGCGCGAGATGGTATTTGCCGGTGCCGAAGGCATCCACGTGGTGGGCTTGAAAGGGGAGCGCCGGGTCAGCCTGACCCGTGAATCCCGGCCGGAAGGCTATGGCGCCTCTTTCGACCCGCAGGGGGGCGGCCGTGTGGCGCTGGGCGGGGCCGGTATCTGGATCTGGGATTACGAGGCCGGCTCGCTGGACCGGCTCAGTGTGGTCGGGCGACATCCCGTCTGGTCGCAGGATGGCCGCGGGATCTGGTACGGCGAGTGCAGCTCGGACCTGTTTCGTTACGATACCGGCAGCGGGCAAATCGAGAAGATCCTCGGTATCCGGCAAAACCGCCAGACCGAGACCTGGCACGCGCGCCCGGTCCGGCAAAGCCCCTGTGGCCGCTACCTCGCGATGTCACTGACCGCCAAGCGACTCAAAGGCGTGACCCGTCAGGCCGGCGGCATGGCCGAGCGCGAACATGTCTATGTGCACCACCACGCCCTTTGTATCCTCGACCTGGAGCGCCGGGAGCTCTGGCGCAGGGAAGGGGCTTTCGTGAACCAGGTACGCTGGGTCTGAACTCAATGCCGGCAAGACCGGAGGTTCAGCAAAATGATTTTCTTACAACGCTGCATGCTTTTAGGCGGGTAGGGACGGATATCCTTATCCGTCCGAGAGGACGCGGGCTTTTGAGGGCTGAAGTCTGAAACCTGAAGGAGGATTATTTGCCCAGCACTCGCTACACCCCAAAAAAATAAAACACGTCGTTGTAAGCATTCGTGCGGATTCGTGTAAATTCGTGGTTTCAAAAACACCGTTGTTGTAAGCATTCGTGCACGATTCACGTAAATTAACGTCCATTAACGGTCCAAAAACACGTCGTTGTAAGCATTCGTGCGGATTCGTGTAAATTCGTGGTTTCAAAAACACCGTCGTTGTAAGCATTCGTGCACGATTCACGTAAATTAACGTCCATTAACGGTCCAAAAACACGTCGTTGTAAGCATTCGTGCCGATTCGTGTAAATTCGTGGTTCAAAAACACCGTCGTTGTAAGCCATTCGTGCACGATTCACGTAAATTAACGTCCATTAACGGTCCAAAAAACACGTCGTTGTAAGCATTCGTGCGGATTCGTGTAAATTCGTGGTTTCAAAAACACGTCATTGTAAGCCATTCTCTTTTGAAGCCTGAAACCTACGTTGACGCCTGGGTTCTCAATACCGGCAGGGGTGTCTGCATGCTGCGTCGAAAACAAATTGAGGCTTGGCGATTCCCGGGGAGGAACTTTAATCGCTAGCTTTTCTTATTTTCACCGCAACACCTCCGATACATGCAAAAGACCGCACTCCTCTCTGTCAGTGATAAAACCGGGCTCGTGCCCTTTGCCAAGGCGCTCGTCGAGACGCACAATTACCGTCTGCTCTCGACCGGCGGCACCGCCAAGCTCCTGGAAAAAGAAGGCATTCCGGTGACCGAGGTCAGCGACTACACCGGTTTTCCCGAGATGATGGAAGGGCGCGTCAAGACCCTGCACCCGAAGATTCACGGCGGCTTGCTGGCCCGCCGCGACAAGGAGGACCACATGGCTGCCGCGGCCGAGCACGGCATCGACATGATCGACCTCGTGGTGGTCAACCTCTATCCCTTTGAAGCCACCGTGGCTAAGCCGGATGTGAGCTTCGAGCTGGCTATCGAGAACATCGACATCGGCGGTCCCTCCATGCTCCGCAGTGCGGCCAAGAACCACGCCTCCGTCTCGGTCGTGGTCGATGCGGCCGATTACGACCGCGTCCTTGCTGCCATGGATGACGAAGCCGCTCTGAGCCAACTGCGCCGCGAACTGGCCCTCAAGGTTTTCCAACGCACATCCGCCTACGACGGTGCGATTTCCCAGTACCTGGAGAAGGAGCTGCAGTCCGACGAGCCGGACCTCGCCGAAATCTCCGGCATTCCCTCCAAGTTGGACATCCAGTTGCCCCAGGCGCAGATCCTGCGCTACGGCGAAAATCCGCACCAGCAGGCCGCCCTCTACGGCAGCTTCTTCGATTGCTTCGAGCAGCTGCAGGGCAAGGAGCTCAGCTTTAACAATATCATCGATATCACGGCCGCCACTTACCTGATCGGCGAGTTCCAGAAGCCGACTGTGGCCATCCTCAAACACACCAACCCCTGTGGTGTGGCTTCCGCTGACAATCTCGTCACCGCCTGGGAGCAGGCGTTCGTGACCGACCAGCAGGCACCCTTCGGCGGCATCATCGTGGCCAACCAGACGATCGACGTGGATCTGGCCGCCATTATCGGCAAGATCTTCTGCGAGGTGATCATCGCTCCCGACTTTACGCCGGCCGCCCGTGAGCTCTTCGGTAAGAAAAAGAACCTGCGCCTCATGACCGTGAAGGACAGCCTGCCGGCCGATTCCATGCGCGAGGTCCGCTCCGTCGTGGGCGGTATCCTGATGCAGGACCGCGATACCATGCCGGACCGTCCGAGCGACTGGAAGGTCGTGACCAAGCGCCAGCCCACCGAAGAGGAAATGCGCGCCATGATCTTCGGCTGGAATGTGGTCAAGCACGTCAAGTCCAACGCGATCGTCTATGCCGGCTGCGAGCGTACCCTCGGTGTGGGTGCCGGACAAATGTCACGTGTGGACAGCTCCAAGATCGCGGTCTGGAAGGCGGGCGAGGCCGGTCTTTCCCTCGACGGTTCCGTGGTCTGCTCGGATGCTTTCTTCCCCTTCGCCGACGGTCTCATCGCCGCCGCCGAAGCCGGAGCCAAGGCCGCCATCCAGCCGGGTGGTTCCGTCCGCGACGAGGAAGTCATTGCCGCCGCCGACGAGCGTGGCATGGCCATGATCTTCACCGGCAAGCGCCACTTCAAGCACTAGGCCGCCGCCGGCCCCGGCAGGCCGGATGCAGTTCTTCTGTGGAGGCTTATTCGCATCTAAGTCTGACTCTTAAGCTTTCTCGTACTCTTAATCCTAATCATTGAGCTACGTTTGAGGGATTAGGATTAAGAGTAAGATTATGAGTTGGGGGTGTGGCAGATCTCCGGTTGTTGGCCTGAAATCGTAGCATACGGCGTGAGCCGGATGAGGAGGGTTCGCGAGTCGGGTGTTTCGAGGGGCTAGTTCCTGTCTTTATCAGACTCATACACTTAATCTGAGGGATTAGGATTAAGAGTAAGATTATGAGTTGGGGTGTCGCAGATCTCCGGTTGTTGGCCTGAAATCGTAGCATCCGGCGTGAGCCGGATGAGGGTGGTTCGCGAGTCGGGAGTTTCGAGGGGCTAGTTCCTGTCTTTATCAGACTCATACTCTGAATCTGAGGGATTAGGATTAAGAGTAAGATTAAGATTATGAGTTGGGGCTGTCGCAGATCTCCGGTTGTTGGCCTGAAATTGTAGCATCCGGCGTGAGCCGGATGAGGAGGGCTGCCTAAACACAGGAAAAGCCGCAATTAGCCTAGACAGCGAATCCGCACTGCCGCTAGCATGGCATCGAACCGTTTGAGTTTGTTCATGCCAGTCCATTATTTCCCGAGGTGGGGGAGCGCCCGACCAATGGCGGTAGCTTGCCTGATGGCGAGGCGGTATCATCTTGGTCCGGTCGACAGGAATCTGCACCGCCCCTGCAATTGGAGCTACAGGCTATCCGCCGGACTCGTTGTCTTCCGGTTGTTGTCGACATGCAAATAAATGCGCGTCGTCTCGAGTTCCGTATGTCCGAGTAATTCCTGGATACGGCACAAATCCGTACCGCTGCTAAGCAAGTGCGTGGCAAAGCTGTGCCTAAGCACATGCGAAGTGACCCGTTTCGGAATGCCCGCCTCCCGGGCCGCACGCGAGATTGCCGCCTGATATACCTTGGCCGCTACATGATGCCGACGCACCGTTCCCGGCGAGCGAGGATCTTCCGCCAGTCCAGCCGCCGGCCAGAACCAGAACCACTCCCAACGCTCCCCGCCATGACGGAACTTCCGCGCCAACGCCTCCGGTAACCAGACTCCCGCCACGCGATCTTTCCGGTCTTTCTCGTAGAGCTTCCGCGCCTCGGTCTGCTGCGCCTTTAAGCGCGGGACCAACGATTCCGGCAGCAAGGTAGTCCGGTCCTTGTCGCCCTTGCCACCACGCACGATGACCTGCTTCTGCTCGAAATCCACATCCTTGATCCGCAACCGCACCAGTTCCGAAACCCGCAACCCAGCACCATACTGTAAATGCGCCATCAGGGCGACGTGCGGGTTCAATTCCGCAAACAAGCGCCGGATCTCCTCGACACTCAACACCACCGGTATCCGCTTGCCCGTGCTCGCCTTCTTGTAGTCGGAAAAATCACCCAGCTCACGCTTCAAGGTATCGCGGTAGAAAAACACCAACGCGTTCAATGCCAGCCGTTGCGTCCCGCCGCTGACCTTTTCCTTCACCGCCAGATGATCGAGATACAGTTTGATCTCGTTCTCGCCAAGTGCTTCCAGATCCTGCGTTTTCCAGTAGCTGGCAAAACGGGACAGCCACTGCAAATAGGCCTTCTCCGTTCGGTAACTGTAGCTTCGTATGCGCGCCATACGCACCGCCTTTAAACGCCACTCCGGCTCCGAATCCGCCATGCGGGCCGGTTGTGCTTCCGGCCCGCGCGACCGTGCCGCAGCACATGTCTGCCTGCCTGCTTTGAGCTCAGCTTTGTATTCGGTTTCCGGCGATTCGCAGCCATTAGAGCCATTAGCTGCTTCCCGACAGCCTGTATCCTTCCGCTTCTCTTTCGGCGCATTCCGGAAAAACCAGTTGATCGCTTCCTTCCACCGTTGGAGGACCCAATCCTTTGGTTGCTTCTCTGCTTGCGCATTCACCACGAAGGCTCGCGCTTGCTCGATGTCCGCACCCACGCCGTTTCGCTTACAATGGGACAAAAACCACCGGATCGTGATCTTGAACGCGGTGCGCTCAGACTCACTCAGCTTCATGTCGGACTCCAACGCCGAGCCCCAATCCGGAAAATGAACCGCTGCCATAGTTGGTGAACAAATATTTACATGTCCGGATTGTCAAATGATATGTGTATATTTATTCACCGGTTAGGCTCTGAGCCCCCAGGTCTCAGCCATCAGCCTTCCCTTCACATCTCCCTTGATAGGGCGGGTTTCAGGGCACCGGTGGTATTGATCTTGCGGGTTTGAGCGCCATGGATCGCATCGAGGCTCTTTTTGAGAGTAAAATAAGGTTTATACCTTACTTAAATGATCAGCTATGCCCTATTTTAAAAATGCGTTAGACCGGCGGTCGAAGAAACGCCCCGAAACCTCCACTAACAAGCCTTTTCCTCGCCCATATACGGCAAATCAAGCAAAGAGTGCTGCCGACACTCAAACGATAGCTAATATAGCTTGCTCCAAGCACTTAGCATATCTTCAATCACTTAAATCCACCTCCAACTCAAGATGAGCAAAGAGGTATTATAATACTGTTAGAAATGAAAACAAACAGCTTAAAATTTCTAATCGCACTATCATTTATGGTCGGGCTTGTCGGTTGCGAAAAACAAGCAGAACCAACTGTAACTTTGCAAATCTTAACAACAGACGATCTCAGAATGGAGTTAGATATAAACCCGAACAAGAGAAACTCTGAGTTCGCAAAGAATATGTGGGCTGAGATTGTGCGCCGAATAGAAAGCCACTCGAATTACAAAAAGCACTATACTCTAATCACTAATCAGGAGTCGTGGTTATTACTGATTAAAACCAAGAAAGGGGCAGACGAATTAAATGCTTTTTCAATGTCACTTGAAGACGTATTTGACCAACCTCCATATGAAGGTAAGTCCATAGGAATCCGAGTCATCGATTTCGCAAAACAAACAACTGATCTAACCAATCGGTAGTATCAATTCCGTTACGGCTCCGCCTTCACTCCATCGATACACCTCGACGTTAGAGAAAAGAATGAATGTAATTGCTATCATACTCTCAGGATTCGGATTGCTGATAGCGATTGGCAATTGGTGGGGAATGATTTGGGCAGCGATCCAAAGAAAGAAAGGGAATGAACAGAACTTCTCAGTCATCCCTCTTGTCTCAATCGGAGCATGCGTGTTAGCATTTTTCTTAGCACCAAAGAATGGCATCTTTTACCTGATTCCGACTTTGATAGACCCAGCCACATTATTCTTACCCTATGGAATCTGGCTATCATTCTGGAGCGACCATGAACCAACGAACTAAAACTCTAACCAGTCGATCGTCTCAATTCAGTTACGCGCTCCGCGCTCCACTTCTTGAGACATCTCTACGTTATACGAAGATGAATGATAAAGACGAAATGACTCCCAGTCTAAATCATCGGCTTGAAGCGTCATCTCAAATTTTGGGAGTGCTCGTGGTCGCATTCCTCATTACTTCTAACTTAAGGCTCTGGAACGTTATGTGGAATGGTGGACAATTTGCTCTCACATTCGACGATATGCTGGAAGGAAGCCGGGAATTGCCGTTCCTGGCGCGCATATTTACGATTCACCACAACTTAATTTACGGCATCTTAACGGCCCTTGCTATTGCAGCTATTTCGTTGATTCTGGTCAGAAAGCAGAAACCAGCTTGCCTTGGGGTAGGGATAGTTGTTGCTCTTTTTTCATGCGGAGTCGCAGAAATCGCGAATTACTGCTACTGGCAGGTGTTTCATGAATTCCTCAGGCAACTGACATGAAAAGAGAAATCGGTATAACCAGTCGATAGTATCAATTCCGTTACGGCTTCGCCTTCACTCCATCGATACATCTCCACGTTATAGAAAGAAAATGTTCACTCTAGGAAGAGATCGAGAAATCGAAAACGCGATAAAGCATGTGGGATCAAAAGAGAAAGCTGCATTGTTGATCACTCTCGTCGATGACCTGCATAACTATCTCGAAGGAACAGAGAATAGAATCGAAGAGTCGATAAAGCTAGCATTCGCAGATGGTTGCACTGGGGTATGGGAATCAGCAGGGACTTGGTTGCGTAAGCTCTGTAATGAGAATGAGAGCTTTTTAGAAGTATGGGGCCAACTGGCGGAATCAAAGAAAGCAAATACCAGATTTCGAGTAGCGTGCTTTCTCGAGGACATTCCCGAAGAGATTCAGAAAGAAATTGGAGAAAAACTTAGGCATGACACTTCGAGGAAGGTCAAAGAGATGTCGGAGGCGAGAATTGAAGAAATGAAACTATAACCAGTCGGTGCTGGACAACGTCGCTAACGCGCCGCGCCAGACCTCATCGTTCACCTAAAGAATGAAAATCATCATCGCCAGCTTGCTCATCCTTGGAAGCGTGGCCTGCGCTGAGCGATCTTTCATCGTAGAAAAAGAAGGGGTGAGCATCCATGCGATCGAGTTCAGGAAAGATGAGAATCTCGATTTTGAATTAATCGACGGAGCGAAAAAGAAAAGTTACGTCTCTGACCACTACTCCCCTGAGAGTAATATCTTCACAGTCAATGC
Organism: Coraliomargarita parva; assembly: GCF_027257905.1. Taxonomy (NCBI): domain Bacteria; kingdom Pseudomonadati; phylum Verrucomicrobiota; class Opitutia; order Puniceicoccales; family Coraliomargaritaceae; genus Coraliomargarita; species Coraliomargarita parva. Next base: position 2,037 of record NZ_JAPZEI010000008.1, on the reverse strand, counting down.
TGGCTATTTTGACGGCAATCTGAACCCCATCGGTTACTTTCGAATCGACGGGAAAGCCATATCGACTACCCGCAATCCTAAGCTATCTGGATTCATCACTATTACGGATAAAGGTAAGCTATCACTGCACTGGAAGGACATCCCAGAAGGAGAATACAGAGACGTTCTACAGGCTGGACCCTTTATTATTGATCCAGGTGGAACCATTGGGATCCACGCGCGCTCGGGGAAAGAAGCAAAGCGAACAGTCATTGGACAGACAGAAGATGAGAGAATATTGGTTCTGACCACGACCGAGGTCTTTCTTTATGACTTAGCTCGGATCTTGAAATCCGAGATCCCAGAATTGGAGCGAGCGCTGAATTTGGATGGTGGACCTTCTGTCGGACTGATTTATGGGGATACTCGAATTAAGAATGCGAACCCGGTGAGAAACTTCTTAACGAAACGGAAAGGTGAACCAGACGCGGCAGTCAATGCGAGTCAGCCCGCTGGATTGTCCGAGAACCACTTGCACGATTGACTCGTTAGGCTCGTATCGACTACGCTTTACGTTGTAGAAATGAAAATACTAGCCCACATAATCATTGCTAGCCTGATTTCGAACTGTGCCTTTGCATGCTTCATCGAGATGCCAATCGAAAAGGTCTTAGCTACAGGCGATATCATCGTTTCCGGAAAAATTGAAAGAGTAATACCACCAGCAAGGAGTCACGCTGAAAAGGATGAATACCTTTTCGATATTGGCGAGATTCGCATCAGTGAAGTCTTCAAAAACTCGCTTAACGAACTTGAAGTCAAAAAAGGAGAAGTGATTCCGCTAAAGATGCCTTCGACAAGCAACACCATGCGAATTTCAACCGACATACGCTACAAGGAAGGCTTAGAAGGAATTTGGATACTCACCTACCATGAGGGCGGATTCCATGCTGGATATCAGCGATACCAACCTCTTGAGTTCAAAAAGGAATTAGAGCAGAAAAGAGGATTCTTAGCAGTAGAAACCAGATACGAATTGTTGGTTTCCCCAAAAGAGCCATCCCACTTCATGCATCGCCTTGAGAATGTTACTTTTCCAGCTATTCGTTTCGAGCAGTTAGAATCAGAGAAGGCATTCGAAGTTGTCGAAGAGCTTCTCAACGAGTGGATGGTATATTCCAATGAAGGCCTGCATATATCCGTTTCGCCCCCTGAAGGTGAATTCCAGCCTGTCTCCTGTAATTTTAAAGAAATTCGAGCCATAGACCTTCTCAACTTCATGAAAATTCACACGAATTCCGATCTATACATATCAGATGAAGTGATCGAGTTTAAGAACCCACGATAAACGAAATAAAAACTACAACCAGGGTGAGTAGACAACGACATTACGGCTGCGCCTCCATGTCGCGTCTATCACTTACGTTCTCAAAAAAATAAGAATGACCAAAAAGGAAAAAAGAAAATTGGGTTGCTTGCCGATATTTTTAGCCATCGTAGCTGGCCTTCTGATCTTATATTTTCTTTCCAGCTGGCGGTCGACACGCCCCAAAACTCTACTAAAAAATAGTCTCGGCATCGAATATTCAGAGAGAATAAATCGATTAGAAGCTGAGTATATCGGTGGCCTAGACTACACCGTGCATCTTTATCTCGAGGCAGACCCAGAAGTAATAGAGAGAATTCTATCAGGGAACGATTTCGAAAAAGTCAATTACGATGAAAATGCAGATTCTCATCGAAGAGAAGGTATGAATTTCCCTGCCGCACCTCCCTTGCCAAATGGAGCATTGTTGCTTTACGAAAAGCACATCCCGACGGTTATTAGATATATTATTGTGACACCAGATAGGAGCCGTCTGTGGTATGCAGCATTTGACTACTAAATGAGAACCAGCCAGAGTGGGCAACGGCTAACGCCGCGCCCATCTTCGACGTTAGCTAAGAATATGATAAAGAAACTAAAATCACTTCCAAAGCCTTTGCAGATAGTTGCGTGGCTCAACATCGTCTTAGCTCTCTGGACAGCAGTTGAGACTCTGGCCTACTCAACCAGCA